>JAYUEB010000534.1:0-3884 GCA_043739525.1 Bdellovibrionales bacterium | reverse complement strand
ATGTGAATCTTCAAAAAGGCGAAGTTTTATCTCAAGCTTTTGAATCACGTGTTCAAGCAAACGTACAACAATACTCAATGAGTGTTGAAAGTGCTCGCTCACTCACTCAGCTTTCTGACCGCATGAATATGCTTTCAAACCAAGGTCAATTAACAGATGCTGATCGTGATGCTCTTGCACATTCAGCTCTCGCAGTGGCGGGTGTGAATGATCCTAAAGCGGTGAGTGATGCTGTCGCAAAAATGGCGAATCATGACAATTCAGCAATCAATACTTTGATTGACAAGGCAGCGGTAAATCTTGGAATGCCATCTTCAGCTGGTCTTCGTGATCAGATCTTGCCCTCTTTCGGAATTCAAATACCACAAAACTAGAAATATGATTATCTAGCCGCGACCTCAAAAGGGTCGCGGCTTTTTTTTTAGTATTGGCTCTTACAAGTAATAGCATGAGCTGAAGTGATTTTTTGACTGAGATAGGAACTCACTTGGTTGACAAGAATATCATCGCAGTTTGAAGTCCAGTAGGTGCCTGCTCCTGAGCAGATTGAATTTTGCTCTAGCTCGAGTCGAGTTGTTCCTGAAGAAATAAAAGGAGCCTCACCGCTTGGAAACACTTGAGCACTCATCGGACAAGCAATAGTTTGCGAACTTGCAGAAATAGAATATTGGCAAATCGGAACTTGTGCGAGAGTTGTTTGAATATAAGTGAGATCTTCATCACTGAGCGGAACGCTCAGACTACAAGTTTCAATTTGATAACAGATATTAGAGACCAGTATCCCGCCACAGGGAGCCTCATAAAAAGAAAAAAATTGAACAGATTTATCTTTAGTAAAATCAAAACTGAGGTTCGTGAAATGAATGCTTTGCCATGAAGCGATCTGAGTCACATAGTTGGCGGGAAGCGAGCCTTGATCGACTTTTGTCCCGATTTCACCAAGCTTCGAGACAACAAGCTGAGGATCTTGGGGTGATTGAGAAGATTTGCTGCAACCTATTACTGTCGTAACGAATATCAAAAGCGTCATATTTCGAAAGCTCATTTTGGATCTCCTTGAATCTATATTTTAAACTCAAAGTTTCAAAAAAAGTCTTTTAAAAGACCTAAATAGCAATTTTTCGTATACGATTTAGTATACAAGATACATGTATAAACTACTGAAAATACGAAAATAATATTCGTATAATAGAACATTTATGCTATCTTTAGTATACGACGATAGGTTGATATGGGAGTTGCGAAGTGAATTTCTACCAGTTTGATGATTATCGAAATCTTTTGAAGGAGATGATTCTTCAAAGAAAAAAGGACAACAAGGTCTTTTCTTATCGCTGGTTTTCTCAAAAGGCTGGTTTAAGCGCTCCTAATTTTTTAAATTTAGTCGTAATGAAGAAGCGCCACTTATCTTCTGAAACAATTGAAAAAGTGATTGAAATTTTTGGTCTCAATTCTTCACAAGCAGAATTTTTTCGTAATCTCACCAATTTTAATAAAGCGAAAACATTATCTGAAAAAGAGCACTTCGCGCTTCAACTCATTAAACTAAAGAAATTTCAGAATGAATTTCCGCTTTCACAAGATCAGTTTGAGTATTATTCCAAATGGTATCACATACCGATTCGCGAAATGCTTAATCTTAAGAATCCACCCAAGTCCGAAGACGAAATTTCAGAATCATTATCGCCTTATGTTTCGAAATCAAATGTTGAATATGCCCTTAAGAAACTAGAAAGTCTTAAGCTTATTTCAAAAGAAGGTAAAAGCTGGAGGACCACTCAAGAAAGTGTTGCTACCGGAAATAAATTCTCATCTTATGGTGTAGTTCAATTTCACAAACAAATGATGTCAATCGCGGCAGAATCACTTGATCGTTTTGGTGCTTCGGAACGCGAAGTCTCAGCCGTGACAGTTGGGTTGTCCGAAGAGACTTTCGGTAAAGTTCAAAAGATGGTCGAAGAATTTCGCTCTCAAATTATGCTACTAGCCGAAGAAGACAAATCAAAAGAGCGCGTTTATCAGATTAACTTTCAGGTATTTCCGCTTTCTAAGCCTAGGCGGTCTTAATGAGAAAGATATTTTTTGTTTTACTATTTGTTTTTCATACTTCCTGCGGAACCAATACCGGAAATCCGGGAGGTCTCACAAATCCGGTTTCGAGTCCAGCAAGTGTATCGGCCAGCCTGGTGGTGAGTGTTTGCAATAAAATTGCGTCCTGCTATTCGGGGTCAAACAGCCAAACTTGTTCTAGCCAAATTCTAACTGCTAACGGATACACAAATCAGTTGGGGGGTTGCTGCAGCGGCGTTTTCAACGATGACCAATTTAGAAGGTGCCGAATCCAGCGGAACCATACAGAGCAATGGCGCAAGTCTTCAAATCTGCGTCACCGCCATGAACCAATTGAGTTGTTCAGATAGTCTTGTGACTCAAAGTTATTCGACATCTAGTCCGAGCACCTATTCATCGACAAACATTTTGTTTCAAGCTAGCGGATCTTGTCAGCAAATCTATCAGTGATGTCAATTGTAAAGCGAAGGGGTAAGTCTCTCGCTTCACGTGTATTCTCGATTCCAATTCGTGCAGTTGTTGAAATCGATTTGTTAATTTCAGAAAATGGAATGTTCTCAGTGATGAGAAGTTTGGGGCCGCTGAAGGACTCTCCATCAAAGCTGCGATTGATGGCGAGAGCTTGGCAGAGTTTTCCGGGACCCGAACAAAGATTTGAAAAAGAAGAATTTTTACGTCTTCTTTTTATCAGCTTTAAGCCATCTGTCGGAAAAACAGCCCGAATTAAAACCGCTTCGGGTTCTAAATGAGATTTAGTCACGACGTTAATGCAATAATGAATTCCGTAAATCAGGTAAACATAAGCATGCCCTCCTGGGAGATACATGCTTTCGACACGTTTCGTTCGTCTTCCACCAAAGCTGTGAGCTGCGCGATCTTTGACTCCGAGATAGGCCTCGGTTTCGATGATGATTCCACCCACTTGGGTCGGGTAACTCAAGTGAAGCAGTTTCTTTCCTAAAAGTTCGCGAGCGACTTGTTCTGTGTCTCGTCTAAAGAACTTTGGTGGTAAGGCTTTCATTTCTTAAAATTAATAGCCGGCACAGCTTTTTGCGATCAATATGAAGTTTGAACGAAAGATGCAACTGCCGGATTTCTCGCAGGCAAAGGCCACACAGTCTCCGTCATTTACTCCAACGCAAGCTTGTGCAATCTCTTTTGCATTTGAGGCAAATACACAATCGTTGGTTTTTTCGCATCCGATGCGTGTGCAGACTCCGTTTGAAGCGCGACAACTCGCGGCCACTTCGAGCGCTTTACTTTTGAAAGTGCAGTCCCCAGTTTTGGCACAGATCACATCAACGCAGTCGCCACTAACTCCGCGACAAGCTTGCGCAATCTCTTTGATGTCTGAGTCAAAAGTACAATCATTTGAATAATTGCAAACGGCTTTGAGGCAGGAGATTTGATCTTGGTTTTGGCAATTTGGATAATTAAAATTGTTGGACTTTGAAACACCTGTTTTAGCGAATTCAAGTGAGAGCTTATCTGCCTGACTTTTTGTCATCGTGGAGTTAAGTGCAAAGGTATTTGTTGTTACAAGGGTCAAAAGTATTACTAAAAACTTCATTGGGTCTCCTTATTGTTAAAAGAATCAAGTTCAGCATATTGCAAAAAATATGACAGTCAACTTGACACCTCATTGAATACGCGAAAGCTTAGCTTTCATGAAATTGATTTTTTATATTTTAATCGCGTCAAGTCTCATTCTTTCGTGTTCACTCTTTGCTGCGGAAGAAGCCGAGAGAGCAGCGCTTCCTTTAGATCTCTGGCACGTGCACGATGGCGAAAAATTTTCTTTTGAACTGAGATAC
>JAYUEB010000533.1:0-3889 GCA_043739525.1 Bdellovibrionales bacterium | reverse complement strand
GCTCTTCCACTGTTTTTTCAACCTGTCAAAATTGGTACTCAGTTTTATGTTGACGGAGGAATCGCAGACAAAATGGGTTGGTCAGAAATTAACGATTCGGATCTTGTTCTGGGTCACGCTTTGAGAACTCACAAATGGATCGATAGATTTGAGCAAAAGAATTGGGACTCTTATAGAAATCGTCACATTTTGCGTGTAAATAATATTCCATCAACAGGCCCAGGCAATTTTGGAAATGGCCCTCATGCAATCAATTTAGTTTACGAGCAAACGAAGAAATTTTTGGATCGCGAATTGACTTCGTGAACCTCATTGCCTCTGTCATTATTTTTGTGGGCTCTTTCGCTCAAGCCGAACTTTGCAATCCAGATCAACAGTTTTGTGCCAACGATCATCACCACTCGTCATCAAGCGATTCTCATCCTACCTCAAGCAGCAGCTTCAATTTTAACCCATCAACCGTCCCCATTAGCAGAGGATTCGGTATTGAGTTTATCTATTTCAAGGGAGTCGATTTTGCTTTAGTTACTGGAACTGGTAGAATAGGTGCCGCAATTTCTCCGGCGAATAGTGACGAAACTTTTTTTGGGGCGCCCGCCTTTGAAGCGAGTACGGCTTATCAAGATCGAAAGTCCAGCGGAACCAAATATCCTTCTCAGAAATATACTCTCGCAACCGCTTTCAATATTTTTGACAATCAAGCAGGTGGCTTAGCTCACAAAGCGATGAACCTTGGAGTGATGGCAAAATACAATACTCAGACACAATCTATTTCACCAGGCACTGGAATCAGCGGGCTAATGGGTCCGTTAAGCTTTAGCTATGCCATTTTTCGTGATCAGAGTAGCGTCGATTTAAGTTACTATACTCCCCTGGCAAACGAGGTATTTAACTATCAAATCCAAACCTATTCAGCAGGACTTTCTTTAGGAAGCCTTTCGTTAGATTACTCCGTTCTCAACCTCTCTCCAACTGATTCTCAACTCACCGGCTCTCCTTATACCTTTCTAACGGATGCCACTCCTGCAATCGTTTCAGTTGCAACCGCGACCCTTTTTTACAAAAGTTGCATTTATACATTTGCTGCCCGACAAGAAGATTCAAACCGCCAAAACTATAATTTCTCGACTCAAAATCTTGAAACTCAAAGAATCAAGAATGAGTTTCTTGGCTCTCTTCAGGTCGTTTTAGGACAGCATGTATTTGTTGGGGCCTTTTACAATTATTACTTGCTTCGAGAACTTTCAGCGGGCCTGACCCTTTTCTTCTGACCTCTCATTTGACTCGCGCATGCAACAAAACTCTGAATATTTAATTAGCACTTCTCGAAAATTGCGACGAATCTCTTAATTCTTGGGCAATCCTCTTGCTTTCGAAATACTTTTATTCAATATTTAAATGCGATCCACAATTAATAGTTTACATCGAAAGGAATTTAAGATGTTCAAAAGTACCGTTCGCTTCGTAGTTCTTGCAGCCGTAGGTTTCCAATTGAGCGCTTGCCAAATTGCTCCCGCATTAGTTGATTACGATCATGTTGATTCAACCATGAAAGCTTCTGCTGAGTCATTCGGTGGAAAAAATCTCGGTTCTGTATCGGGAGATGAAGGCGGAGCGATCTGGAATAACTGTACAGAAAAAGCAACCGAATCTGTACGCGTAATGCTTTCTCGCGCGAAAGCTTTGGGCGCAAACGCAGTTGGAGACATCACTTGGAGAGCTTCAAAAGACAAAAACCCAACTTGCAAAAAAGGCTGGGGTTATATGGTTATTTGGCCATTCATCCTCACTCCTCTTTTCATGTCGACTGCGGTTGATGGCGTTGCTTACAAAACTGATGGCTCATCATCTAAGAAAAAAGGTCTCTACTTGATTCCTTCAGACGAGCAACAACAAATAGCTCTTGCTCATAAAATCGTTCAAGAATTATAGTTTCAAAAAGAGGAATGCAGCCTTTTGGACTGCATTCCCCTCAAATCCTATTTCACTGAATCTGGATTTTTCATAATCAAAATGGCCGCCATGACTCTGGCAAGATAATCGCGGTCATTTTCATTTCCCTGACGTATCAATGTCCAAGCATCTTTCGAGCCTGTTTTATCAATCGCCTTTTGCAAACTCTCTTCACCGACGTTGTATGCGAGAATCGCGAGTTGCCAATCCTTAAATCTCAAGTAGTTCGACTGGAGATATCTCATCGCTGCGTCAGTTAACACGGTGACATTCAGGCGTTCATCCACCTGATCGTCGACCTGCAAACCGTACGCTCGGGCCGTAGACGAAATAAACATCCATAGACCTGCTCCCCATCCTACTTTATTTTTGTCTGGGAGATTCTGATAACCCGACTCAATGATCGGAATCGCCATCAGTTCAACCGGGGTTCCGTAGTCATGGATTTTAGATTCAATCACCGATCTATAGTTCTCCATACGCTGAAGCGAAGCTCGCATCATCTCACGTCCTTCTGGCGTGCCGATGTATCGATTGAGCTGCGCAAGAACGAGGTCGTTGACCGCGACCGGAAAATCCGTTTTGCTCTGTGCTTTTTTCGCCATCACGAGTGCTTGATCCATCGAAACCCGACGATCCTGCACGACACTCTTCATTGCAAATGCCGAAACAGCCATCAGACTTGCGATTGCGAGTCCGAAAGTAGCTCCAACCCACCTTCCTGGTTTTAAAGTTGTCGTTCTGTTAAACATTTTTTCTATTCTCCTTTTAAGAATATTGCGATCCACCAAAAGCGTGAGTCCCGTCGCGCATACGAAGTCATTTTTTTGGTGAACGGCGGTTTGTGCCACCTCGACGAGGCAGCGTGCATAAGCCTGAGACTCCACTTTATTTCGGTCGACCAGAGTTTCGTCACAGGCAAATTCTTGTATTTCTGAAATTTTTCGATCCCACAAATGTATGAAAGGATTGGCGATGCAAATAAGTCGCAAACCCCATAGGACATACACCCATTTGGTGTCGCCGTTGCGATGATGTTGAAGCTCGTGAGCCACTGCCATCTTGTAATCTTCGTTTCGACTGATAAGTGCCGATGGCAGAACGACGTTATTTTGTCGAGGTAACCAATACGAAAATGGAACTTGAATAGAGTCATTAATATAGATGTGAGTTGAGCCGATATTTCTGATTAAAAAAGATTTATGCCTGACTCTTGAGAGCTTGATGAGAGATCTCAACATTGTAAATCCACCACAGATAAATAATATAGTGAAAATAATTGTCCACGCGAGGGCAACGCGATCCGCACTGAATGAAGAAGTGCCCGACAAAGTCGGAAGGCTCATAAAGCCACCTCGATTCGCCTGACTAAAATCTTGAGAAAAACTTTTAAATGAATGTGCTGACCAAACTTTTGCAGCTGGTTTAAAAATTTCATTAGCTGGTAAAAATGGATGAAGAATTGTAAAGAATAACAAAAGACCGACTACTAAATAGTTCAAACTGAGCTCAGCCCCCGACTTAAACTGAAAATTTAATTTACTAAGTAAAATTGACAAGAGCGTTAAACCCAAAAAGCTAATCACAACAAGAAAATTGAGATTCAAATATGTCGAAACAAATTGAACGAGTGTCATTTTTTACTCGCTTTGTTGATAAGATCTTTGAGCTCCTGAAGATCACTTGAATTTAACTCACCTGCATTGAGAAGCTGTCGAACGAGGGACACAGGCGTGCCATCAAAAACACGGTCCACGACATGCTTCACCGCACGTGCTTCATACTCACCGCGCTTAAGCACTGGAATGTAAATATGCCCCCGACCTTCTTTACGAGTTTTGAGAACTTGCTTCTGCTCAAGGATCCTTAAGATGGTCGACACCGAAGTGTAGGCAAGATCACGATCCCGAGGAAGTCCCTCAATCACATCTGCAAC
>JAYUEB010000532.1:0-3916 GCA_043739525.1 Bdellovibrionales bacterium | reverse complement strand
GAGTACAGCAAATTGAAGTCAACATACGTCGACTCTCTGCCAGCGATTGCAGATAAAGATACGCATCGTGTTCACACGACGTTTAATCAAGCTCACACGATGACGGGGCGACTTTCGAGCATCAATCCTAATTTGCAAAATATTCCAATTCGAACTGAACGCGGACAAATGGTTCGCAAAGCCTTTGTCGCAGAAAAAAATCATCGTTTAGTATCTGCCGATTACAGCCAGATTGAGTTGCGGGTCCTTGCCCAAATTTCAGGTGATGAGGGATTGATTAATGCCTTCGAAAAGGATCTAGATATTCACACGGCAACTGCGAGTGAGATTTTCTCAGTATCGCTTGATGCCGTTAACTCAGATATGCGCAGAAAAGCAAAAGCAGTTAATTTTGGTTTAGCTTATGGCCAGGGTGCGGTGGGACTAGCTGAGAGTTTAAAGATTCCACGCAAAGAAGCTGCGGATATCGTGACTCGCTATTTTCAAAGATTCCCAAAAGTGAAATCATTTATGCAAGATATTGTCGAAATTGCAAAATCTCAGGGCTATGTCGAAAGCATATTCGGACGAAGACGTTATATCGACGAACTTAAATCGAGCAACGGCATGATTCGAAAGTTTGGAGAGCGGGCAGCTATTAACGCTCCAATGCAGGGTTCTGTCAGTGATTTGGTTAAGAAGGCAATGATTCAAGTTCACAAAAGCAAAAAGATAAATGACTTTGGTGCGCAAATGCTTTTGCAAGTACATGATGAATTGCTTTTTGAAGTAAAATCAAAAGATGCGACTGAACTCGGTATTGAATGCAAAAAGCAAATGGAGTCAGCTGTGAGCCTGCGGGTTCCGCTCAGAGCGGACGTTGCCGAAGGCGATAATTGGGATGAGCTCCACTAGTGCTCTTGAAACAGCGAAAATACTAAACAAACCACTCCGGCAAGAGCATTAGAACTTTTCCCAACCGGCTACGCGACCCGCTTCAAAATAAATAATTTTTTTCTCTGTTAAATAACCGTCTGGGCTCGAGACGTGTTTTGTGTATTTCCATCTCGCATTACCGTAGAGTGGGTCGCCGGCGACTTCAACAGCTTCGGGGTCACCCCAGCTTTGTCTCACTGCTTTTTGAGTCATGCCAACAACGACATCTTCTGATTCAATTGCTTCTTGGGATTCGTTCGAAAATTTTTCTCCGTCTAAATACCCGTGAGAAGAAAGATAGCGATCTCTCGCTTCTAATGTTGGAATTTCTAGGAATTGAGTGCGCTCGCGGTCCGACTTCATCATGGGCTTATAGCTGTAGTACTGCTCTTTTTCTTTGTTACTACTGATTTCTTTTTCTGCGCGTTCAAGGGCTAGGCGATCTTCCAGATTTTTTCTCTCAGGATCGGTGAGCGCACGGCTCGATGAGTAACCGAGTTCACGAGCCGTTTCGTCGTTCTGAATATTTTTGCGTTCCAGACCATCTCTTGAAAAGTCTGTATCATAATCGTTTGTACTTGAACGATAATTGCTATGAGCAGATCTCTGCAGAGTTCCACAAGAACTTAAGACGATAGTCGAGATCAAAATGAAGAAGAGATTCCTTTGCATAAAAAACTCCTTTTTGTCATGCAAATGACTTTACCTATCGTCTTGATATCGGAAAAAACTCGCGATCAATGAAATGCTTTTTCAAAATAAATCTGTAATACTTATTGCAATGGCAGATGAAGAACAAAAACCAGCCTCAAATGCAGCTTCGCCGGCCGCGCCTTTTCCAGCTCAGGTCCCGGCTGCCTCTGCGCCAGCGACAACAGGTGGTCCACCCGCTGGAGCGGTTGCGGAGCCAGGTGGTGAAGACGAAATCATCGACTTTGATCCCGAAGACGTTGATCGTATTTTAGCGGAGGAAGATCCTGCATTTGCGGCCGAACTTAAAGAAATTCAGAATGCTGAATTCAAAACAGATGTCGCAATTGCCTCTGTTGATATCGAAGTTTTTTTAAAAGAGGGCGAGACCATCAAGGCCAAGCAGGCCGAGGTAAAAAAGCTCAGCCTAAAAGAACGTTTTCAGTTCAGCTATTCATCTGGCCACGCTCGGATTTCAAAGACCATAGACGATTTTCAAAACGGAAGTGTTGATCTCACAAAAAGACTTTTTCACTTTTTACTAAATGTTGGTAAGAAAGCATTTAAATATAGTCTCGGCGCCGTCGGACAATTTTTTTCATGGTTGCTGCACTTACCAAAGAAAGTGAAGCTTCTTCTTCTTTCGACTGCTGTTCTGCTCGGGGCCTCTGGATTTAGCATTTACATGAGCTTGAAAGGGCACTTTTTACCTCAGATAGGGAGAGAATATCTGACGAGCTTTGCTGATCATGCTGACGAGACATTTGAATATGCAGAGCAGGATCCTAAAGAGTCATTTGAAAGCGAGATCCGCCATCCAGAGCATATGTATGAGGTCGAAAAGATAGTAGTAAATTTAAAAGATCCTAACAACGGCGGGCATATTCCGATGGGACTCTTTGAGTTTTACATTGAAATGAATTCTCAAGAAGCAACAGTTGAAGTCAGCGATCGTAAGACCGAAACAAAACACATCATCGAGCGAATTCTGGAGCAACTCACATACCAAGAGCTTACGACGCCGGCAGGGAAAACCAAACTAAAGTTTATCATTCGCAAAGAGCTCAATGAGTTTCTAAGTAAAACTCATCATGTGCGACAAGTGTATTTCAAAACATTTGTACTAAAAGAATAAATCATCTCGCCTCCGTCACAGCCTGAGTGTTTAGCTGATGCGCAACTGAAAGAGCTGATCAATATCGATTTGATAAGCTTTTATTCGATCGTTCAACGTGCTCTTTGGTAAACCCAAGTCTTCAGCAGTTCTCCTTTGGTTTCCGGCATTGGCAATCAGTCTCTGAACGATCATATCTCGCTCGATATCTTTGATAAGGGGACCTTGCGATTTAATGTTTTGAGGAGGTAAAAGGTGTCTACTTTCGCTCACGGGCTTATCAATTAATTCGTCAATATGGTCAGGTTGAATGTGAACACCCGGATAGTAGGCAGCGGCTCGCGTGACGATATTCTTGAGCTCCCGGATATTGCCGGGCCAAGAATGCTCTTTAAGTTTTAAGACAGAGTTAAATGAAAATCGAACGCGATGAATTTTAGCAAATCCATAAAGCAGATCATCAAAGTCCTCCATGCGATCAACGAGTGCTGGTGATTGAAGATGACAGACGTTCAGGCGAAAATAGAGATCTTCTCGAAATTGTCTCTGTTGAACATTTTGAACTAAATTCTTGTGTGTCGCCGCGATGATTCGAACATTTGTTTTAATGACGCGATCTGATCCCACACTTTTAATTTCTTGATTCTCCAGCGCCCTTAAAAGTTTTGGCTGGAGTGTGATTGGAAGGTCTCCGATTTCGTCCAAGAAGAGGGTGCCTCCTCGTGCTGATTCGAAAGCTCCCTTTCGATCTTCTGTTGCGCCTGTAAAGCTTCCTTTTTTGTGGCCAAAAAGTTCACTTTCGATAAGGCTTTCGGAGAGTGCGCTGCAGTTGATGCTGATGAGCGGTCCTCGACATTTCGCTGAGGACTTATGAATCCAGTTCGCTAAAACTTCTTTGCCCGAGCCTGACGGCCCCGTAATGAGAACTGCAAAGTCGGTTGCGGCGAAAGCTGGTGCACGCAGAAGTTGTTGATTCCAGCGACTATTTCGAGAAGTCAAAACATTGGCCTCGTGAGGTGCCTCCGCAAAAATATAGATGCTTTCTCCAAATTGAACCTGATCATTTACCTTCAAGTGAGCCTCTAGGATCTTCGAGCCGTTCAGTGGATAAACGTAAAAACTTATTTTTGTAATTCAAGAACAATTCATAAGAAGATCGTGCAGTTACTTCAATATATAAACTATGAGTTGAATTCG
>JAYUEB010000531.1:0-3918 GCA_043739525.1 Bdellovibrionales bacterium | reverse complement strand
ATGCAGAGCCCGGACGGTGGTGTCTACCATAGTTACGATATGGATAAAAAGGCTCCAATAAAAGGTCCGCGTTTGTTGAAAGACCAAGTGAATGTTTTGGCTGCTCTGGTTCGCGCCGGAGACATGGTGAATGCGCAAGTTTACCGAAATGCGGCACTTGATATCTACTACTTCATGAACCGCTCGTTGTGGAATGCAGACCAGGGATTCTACGTGCTGACGGAAGGCACTCAAACTATGGGGCAGTTACCTGAGATCGTCGAAACGCTGAGTAAAGTCGAAACATTGACGGAGTTAATGTCTGCGTCCTCTCACATTCAGTGGAAAAAGATCTCTCAACCTTGGCTAACTGCACTCAAACTATTTTAGTTCTCACCTCAGTTTAAGCATGCTAGCTTTTATTCATGCAATCTCATGGCGTGGGGCTATCAGTTCATGACCTCGGTCGAAGCTTCGGCCCACAGACAATTTTAAAAAACTTCAGTCTTGAGGTGACGGCCGGCGAATTTATTTCGGTCCTAGGCCCTTCAGGCAGCGGCAAATCAACTCTTCTTCGGCTTATCGCTGGCTTAGATGAACCCAATATAGGTGAGGTGAAGCTTGCCGATACAAGGGCTGCTAAGAGCTTTGTCTTTCAAGATCCCACTTTGCTTCCATGGCGTAATCTCAAGCAAAACCTAGAGCTCGTATTTGAACTCACTCAAGAGCCTATAAGGACTTCTCGTATCAGTGAAGTCCTAGAACTCGTCGGACTTGAGAACGACGCTTTAAAGTATCCCAATCAACTCTCTGGTGGAATGCGCATGCGGGCCTCGGTCGCTCGCGCTCTGATCACAAGACCACGCCTGCTCCTACTCGATGAACCCTTTTCGGCTCTAGATGAAAATACTCGGTATCGTCTGCAAGAAGAGCTATATTCAATTTGGCAAAAGCAAAAAATGACCGTTATTTTTGTTACTCATTCAATTAGTGAGGCTGTGTTTTTATCTCAGCGAGCAATTGTTTTGGGAAAAGCCCCAGCGCAAATTGTTTTAAATCATTCGATTGCTTTGCCTGAATTGCGAATTTCTGAATTGCGAACAGATTCAAGATATATTGGAGAAATTAAAGTTCTTTCGAAAGCCTTCGCATGAAGTCAAAAGTATGGGCGCCTATTATCAGTTTAGTTGTCGTCTTTTCGGTCCTTGAGATTCTCGTTCGAACAAATATGATTGCGTCGTTTATCTTGCCTGCGCCGAGCGATGTCGCAACCTCATTGCTTCAAGATCGAATAGAACTTTTCGGTGGAGCTTGGCAAACCTTTAGTTATGCCGCGATCGGGTTGATTCTCAGTTTTGTATTTGGCACCGGACTAGCTATTTTGCTAAGTCTTTCACGATGGCTAAAAGATGCGATTTTTCCGATTGCAATCTTTTTTCAAACGGTGCCGATCATTGCTTTGGCTCCAGTGTTGGTTATTTGGTTTGGCTTCGGTCCTCCGACCGTCGTTGCTTCGGCATTTATTGTTTCCATTTTTCCAGTGATCGCGAGCGTGCTCCTCGGACTTGAAAGTACAGATCCCATGTTTGTTGATTTGTTTCGAATCTATTCTGCAAGTCGTTTGCAGATTCTTTTTAAATTACGGATTCATGCCGCCTTACCGCAGATATTTTCTGGCTTGCGGATCGCGGCAGGTCTTTCCGTGATCGGAGCTGTCGTCGGTGAATTCGTTGCGGGTAGCGGCTTAGGCAGTGTCGTTGATTCAGCCCGGACTCAGCAACGTATCGATAAAGTTTTTGCTGCTGTCTTGATTTCTTCTCTGATCGGTCTCATATTTGTAAGTCTGATTAATTATTTTAGTTGGCTAAGCCTGCGACACTGGCATTCCTCTGAGAGGTAAAGATGTTTAAAAAATTCTTTTCATTTGTTCTCTTGCTTGTTTGCGTTCAATCTTTGGCTATCGAGCAACAAATCAAAATTGCTCTCAATTGGAAGCCCGAAGCCGAATTTGGTGGAATATACGCCGCCCAAGTCGAAGACATTTTCAAAAAGCATAATCTTAAAGTCGAAATTTTACCTGGCGGCGCGGGAACTCCAAGTGTTCAAATGGTGGCTGGTAAAAAAATCGATTTCGGAATAGCCAGCGCTGACGAAATCGTCATCGCTCAAAGCCATGGGGCAAAAGTTGTCGCCCTATTTGCAACCTACCAAAACAACGCGCAAGGGATCATGACTCACGATGAGCTCGGCTTTAAAACACTCGCTGAAGTTTTTGATTCTCCCAATAAAATAGCTCTTCAAAAGGGTCTGCCATACGCGATGTTTTTAATGCAGAAATATCAAAACTCAAAGGCCCAGATAGTTCCCTATATAGGAGGGATCAGCAATTTCTTAGTAGATAAAAGTTACTCTCAGCAGTGCTTTGTTACTTCAGAACCTTTAAGCGCAGAAAGACAAAATCAAAAAGTGAAGACTTTTTTGGTTTCGGATGCCGGCTACAACCCTTATACAACAGTCCTTATAACGCGAGAAGAGGTCGTAAAAGCTAAGCCTGAACTCGTTAAGGAAGTGGTAGCCGCCGTCCGTGAGGGTCTCACGGCTTATCTCGCAAACCCCGATAAAACAAATCAGTTTATGAATAAGCTCAATCCGTCTATTGATCTTGAAACACTTAAGAAAAGTGCGGAAGTTCAAAAAACACTGGTTGAGACCCCCGATACGGCTAAATCCGGTATAGGAAGCATGACAGAAGCCCGCTGGACCGAACTCGTCGATCAATTGCTGGCTCTGAAACTCATCGCAAAAAAAGTTCAAGCAGATCAACTCTTTCATAATATGTGACAATCAACGCCCCCGATTGAAAAGCCTTCATGGCTGTCTGGTGTCAGCTCCTTTGAATTGCATTCAGGCTACGGCACATGGCTTGCTCAAATGGCAGTTAGACTGTGGAGGCATGTATGAAAAGGGCGAACATTTTAGCTTTAGTTTTGGGTTTGAGTTTGGCGATGACAGCCAAAGTTCACGCATCGAATTTAACCGATCAAGATGATCAAGTTGAACAACTGAGCATGGACTCACAAGTTGAAGAAGTAGACGGCTATTCATATGACGACTACGCCACTCAAACGAATATTGAGACAAGTCAGCTCAACAAAGACCTTAAAGGTTTGAAACAAAAAATTGCTCGTTTGAAATCTCAAAAAGCAGAAGCTGAGAAGCGCGCTCAACGCTCGTCTGAAAGCTTCAACGTGACTAAAAAAGAAAAGTCAGAAGCTGAACAACAAGCTAAGCAGTTCGAACGACTTTTATCAAAAGATCAAAGACAACTTGCGATCCTCCAACAAAGACTTGATAAAGTAAAAGAAGCGAAATCAAAAGCTGATGATCGCGTTAAAAAGGCAAAAGAGTCATTGAATCAAGTTGAACAACAACGACGTGAGTTGATGAAACAAGAACGCCAATTGACTGCAAGTCTACAAAGACAAATGAAAATTAAACAAGATATAGACAAGCGCCGAGTCAGTAAAGTTTCAGAAGTTTATAAATTGAAATCAAGTGTCGTAAAACTTCAGGCTCAGAACGAACGTTTACAGAATCAAAACCGTAGTCGAGGTGCTAAAACTAAGTTTACAAAAGTGAGTTCTGCGGACAGTGAATTGACCATAAAGTAAATTCAAGGAAGACGTAAATGAAATTTCTTGTTCTTGTGTTTTTATTTCCTGCAATTTCATTCGCCGCTTATGATAAAGAAGGCGTTCGCTCGCAGATTCAAGAGCATTTAAAAGAAGTACTCGCTTGCTATAAAGCCCCACTCAAGCGGAATCCTGAACTTCAGGGAAAGATCGTCGTTGATTGGAATATCGACGACAAGGGTCACACAAAAAACATTCTAATCAATCAGAAGACGACAACTCTAAATGATACGCAAACTCAGCTATG
>JAYUEB010000530.1:0-3929 GCA_043739525.1 Bdellovibrionales bacterium | reverse complement strand
TTTGTATTCACTTTGGTTGCATCTAAGTGAAAACCTAAAGCCTTCGCAGCCGGATCACTTTCAGACACTAAATCGTCTGCTGCAAAAGCATTTTGAGAAAGTACAACTTGAGTAAATGCAGCGACTGGAATCGCCAAAGCCGCTTGGGCAAGGAATTCGCGACGAGATGGATTTTTTGGATTTTGTTCGGACATATTTTTCTCCTTTAGTAACTTTAAATATAATCAGCTGATAGAACACCTGTGCCCATTATCTTTGGGACGTGTGCTCCAGAGCCTAAGACGAAAGCCAATTGAAAACAAATTGATTTTGGGACTTGCGCAGCGAGTTCAGAATGGCCATGGCGGCATCGAACTGAGAATCCCGGAGGAGGCGATCTGACTCGATCTTTCGCGTTTCAACTGCCAATAATTTGCATAATTCGCTAAATTGGAGCGAAACAGAAAACCAGAAAAACCTCGAAAATCTATATTGAAATTGTCTTGAATATGGCGTGTGTAAGCACCCAAAATTTTTGGTTCATCTAAATACGAAGACCAAAAACTCTTAATTCCGCGGTTGGTAACGACATCGAGAATTTTAATCTCGCCGTTATCAAGAAGCGCAACATCGATTCCCCAAGCTTGTCTCGCAGTTAAAGTTTTTGGAAGTTTATCTAGAAAAGCCTGAGCAAAATTTTCAACATTTTTTATTTGCTCATCTCCAACTTCAAAATTTCTCTTGAGGACCCAGAGATCGGGAGTTGCAGACTTCACAATTCTATCTTCGAAGCTATGAAGACGAATGCGTTCGTAAACTTTTTGCTTGAGCTTTTGTTTGGATTGATAAGTATTGACGAAGTCTTCTTGCAGGATAATCGCTTCGCCACTGGCAACCGCATGGATAATATGACTTTTGATTTTTTGATGAAGAGTGCTGGCAATGTAAAGACTATTATGTGGTCTGAAAATCTCTTTTAAGAAATCATCGTTCTTTGCGAATAACCCGTGATTTCGTTCAAGGGGCGCAACGCCGAGTGCGGGTCTGACAATAAATCCGTAGGGAAATTCCTGAGCCAAAGCTTCTTCGAAATTGTCAGTGTCTGGAATGAGTTCCCCATCCGGATCAACAAGCTGATATTTCAGTAAAAACTCTTTCAGTCCAATTGTGTGAAGTAAAAAATGGTCTGAATTTTCTGCCAGAAAATGTTCGAAAATACGTCTTTGCAAAAGTTTGTCTGATAGGAGGGCCGTAAATTTTGAAGCTTCAACGAGATTTTTTGCATAAATTTGTTGAAGCCAGGAACTTTTGTTGGGATCTGCTTCGATCACTAATTTGTCGGAAGTATCCGTTCGAACGGCAATAGGACGCTCGTCAATATCGGCTAAAAGCTTGGTCACAATTTCGTCAACTTGACTAGCAGGAGCCGTATGTTTTGAAGAATGCCGTTGTTTATGGGATCGATTTTTATTGTGTTTTGCGGCTTGGCTTAGGTCGGAATAGCAGAAGCTCAATACAAAGAAAGATCCGAAAATTATCTTTAAAATTGTCTCATTTTGTAACTTCACTCCAAAAATTAGAACATAGTGCCTTAAAAATACAATCGATTTAGAAGCTGGCTTTAGCTTAAAATGCAGCCGGCTGTCTCAAAATGAGGCAAATCACTAAGTATTGGATTCTCTTTAAATTGTGACAAATCCGTGACACATTTTCGGCTTTCTTTAGTTAATCTAAGTCCATGCTACAGGACTTTGTTTTAATTCAACGAAAAGCGATTGCCGATGATTTTGTTCGCCTAAATGAAGGTGGCGGAGCATGGTTTCAATTGAAAACCTGCATGCGCAATATGATTCTTGGTCCAAAAGACGAACTCGATACCTGGGTTCTCAATCAAGACGATGAAATTATGGAAGGCGAGAAATCTTATCAGTTTTTTCTTGAAGTCATTTGTGGTCTTCATTCTTCGCTCTTAGGTGAAACTGAAATTTTGGGTCAATTTAAAAATGCAGCCTTGAAATTTGACTTTCCAAATTCTCATTTTGGAATTGAGCTTAAAAAGTTTTTTCAAGCTATGCTAGAGGATGTTAAAAAGGTCAGATCGACTTATTTAAGTGATCTCGGAAGTCAGTCATACGGAAGCTTACTTCGAAAAGAAGTGAAGCGCCTTGCTGAGACCCGAGTTCACATTTTAGGCGCAGGTCATCTTTGCGAAGAAATTTTACCTTGGCTTGCAAAAGATGGCATGGATCTTCATCTTCACGTTCGAAATCTTAAAGTTGCTCAAAAGAAATTTAAGAACGCAAAGATCATTTGGCATGCCTTGAAAGATTCTCAAAATATCGAAGGCATATTGGTTGTCGCAGCACCTCTTGCGATTGCTGATCTTCAGATGCTTTTGAAAAATTCTCCTCATATCAAGCAAGTTTTTGATTTAAGACATAACTCAGATCAAGAAACTTTGGCTCACGAATGTGAGATCAAAAGTCTTTCTCAATTCATGAGTGTGTTAAACGAAAACATTGAAGTCATCCAGGCGCGCAAAAACTTGGCCTTAGCCATGATCGATCAGATCACAAAGCTTCGCACCCAGACAGTTGAGCATCGCCCATTTGGATGGGAAGACATGACCGCCTAATGGCCATCCCCAAAAAGCATTCTAAACTTAGAATTGCCTCAAGACAAAGTGATCTTGCCAGACTCCAAACCGAATCAGTAGCACTCGCGATTCAAGAAAAATTTTCGGATATCGCCGTTGAGTTTCACTTTCGAGCTTCGCTTGGTGATCAAAATCAAAATGATCCGCTTTGGAAAATGCCCGAGAAAGGTGTGTTTACCGAAGATTTTTATCAGGACCTTGTAAAAGAAGAAGTCGATCTTGTTGTTCACTCATGGAAGGATCTTCCAGTTGAAGAAAAGCCAGAGACCGCAATCCTGGCAACATTGGGCCGCGCCGATCAGCGCGATTTATTTTTGTTTAAATCAAGCCACATGAAAGCGGTGCATGATTTGAAGAGACTCAGAATTCTCACGTCATCTCCTCGCAGAGCCTATAATCTTCATAGTTTTTTTAAAAAACATTTTCCGTGCGAGTTAGACGAAACGATTTTTGCAAATGTCAGAGGAAATATCCTGACTCGATTCAAAAAGCTTTTTACCGAAGAGGCCGATGGCCTGATCGTTGCCAAGGCTGCACTTGATCGTCTTTTGAAAAGTACGGACCCACAGTATTTGACTGGGCAAAAAGAGATCCGCGAGATGCTCAAAAAATGTCGATGGATGTGCCTTCCACTTACCCATAATCCGAGTGCCGCGGCTCAAGGGGCTTTAGCAATTGAAGCTAAGCGAAATACTCCTTTTGCTCAAGCTTTAGAACAGATTCAAGATTTAGAATGTTTTAGAAACGTCAAAAAAGAACGTGAGATCTTGGCTCAATATGGTGGTGGCTGCCATCAAAAGATTGGCGTGAGTGTATTGAGTCGTCCTTTTGGTGAGGTGTGTTTTTTAAGAGGCCTAACAGATAAGGGCGAAGTTCTAGATTCAGTTCGGTTGACGACAAACAAGGATTTCGAAAAAGCAAAATCGGTTGAAAATATCTATCCACCAACGCTCAAGAGTCAGAGATTTTTTGATCGTATACCTATCGACAGCCCTCAGGTTCATGAGGCACTCAAAGATAGTTTTCTATGGGTGACCAGAGAGGATGCGTTGCCCGAATCCTTTAAGCAATTACCTTCACAGATTCTCTGGACCTCAGGCCTTAAAACTTGGAGCAAACTGGCTAAGCGCGGTCTTTGGGTGAATGGCTCAGCTGAATCGCTTGGCGAGAATGAAGAATGTCAAATCGAAATGCTTGCGGGAGCCAAAGATCATCCTGTCAGATGGACGAAATTGACTCACGACGAGGGTTTCTTAAACCCCCACATGAAAGTGGTCCCGACCTATCAGTTGAA
>JAYUEB010000529.1:0-3946 GCA_043739525.1 Bdellovibrionales bacterium | reverse complement strand
CATTGGGCGATCTTGCTTTTGCGCAAGGCGATCTTCAAGAGCACACAAAAAATTCTGTGTTGCAGGCTCAAGATTTGCCGAGTTCAAGTAGAGATTTTTTGCGCCGTCTGGCGATAAAAGAATATTTTTGCAACTACCAAAACTTTGACTCACACCTTTTTCGATATAAATCGATTGAGCGAGAAGCAGCGATTGCGATTCTGAAAGAGGAATATCAAAATACTTTGCGCACGAGAGGACCGCTGATTGTCTCGAGGCCTGATCTGCTGCCGATAGCGCTAAATTTCCAACGAAACCAAATACGCTCAGAACAGCACTTGCATTCAATTTGAAGCCACCAGAGGGAGACTTTTCAACTAAGCCTCTTTCTGTTTCCCTAATTGCTTCGCGACTATTTCTGAGAGTTTCTGTTCGGATATTAGCTGCATTATCAGGATATCCGTATTTTTTGGAAACAGTGTTAAACGTGCGTTGCCCTTCGATCAGCGTAATTGCCCCAAAACGCATTCCAATTTCCTGGCTTAAAGTTGTCAGAACTTCTTTCGGTAGAGAATTAAATTTCTCCAATAATTTTGTCCCTACAGCTTGGAAAACCGAATTGGGGGGAATGGTACTTTTAAGATTTTCGAGAACCAAATTACCCTTTAATCTTGGGTCCGCATCAATTTTTGATTTAAATAAGTTGTACTCATCAAAAGAAAGTTCACTCATAGAGTCAAGAGGCTTTGTCGCCGCCTCTTTCATGTCGTCGGGCAAAAACTCAACCGCAGAAGCTAAAGGATTCAAAAATTTTTTTGGATTTGCGCTTGCTTTTTTTAACTCGTAATAAACTTCTAGAAGCTTTTTATAATCACTTAACATTTTATCCGAAAGTGCTTTTGCTTCTTGGATATATTCTCTAACAGCTTTTACTTCTGGATTCGTTGAGGTCGACATTAAAATGGCGGCGCCCGCAGCTGTTCCTTCAAAAATAGCCATCGAGCTGCAGCCGTAAACTGTATTACTTTCAGCACAGGCAGATCGTGCAGCCAATCGCGCAAATGATTGAGAATCACATTTGCCAGAAGCATAAACCAATTGAACTTGAGCTATAATAAAGAGGGCGAACGAAAGTTGCCGAAACATCTTTACATTTTAGCATATGGAAAGAGGGACACAAGTCTGGGTTCAAACAGAATTCTGGCTCTAGCAAGCTCCTATCGGAATTTAGAAACTGATACAGGCAGCAGGCCTAAAGCTAGCCCCAGATGGCAGCTACCATTAAGGCCACGATAATCGTTGCCGGCGCAACCCACTTGATAATGAAAATCCAATGGCTGAAGAGCTTCAGCGTTGTTGGTGAATCATCATTAATAAACTCAGACTTTTTCACTTCTTCTTTGAGAAAATGCGAAAAGATAAAACACAAGCCAAGCGCAATGAGCGGCAAAATAATATTGATCAAGACTTCATCCAGAATTTGGAGAACCCCGTGACCGCGGTACTGAATTCCGCTTAGGAATGAACTCGAAAGCGCCGGAATGACAGCAACACTCAGGGCAATTCCACCCGCTGTCCAGGTTGCTTTGGTTCTGGATCTGAAGATTCCTTTATCTAGTAAATTTGCAACAATGCTTTCAAGTAAACCGATACTTGCGGCACTTGCCGCTAAGTAAAGGCATGAAAAAAAAGCGATCCCAAACAGAAGTCCTCCATGAAGACCGACAAAAAGTTTTGGCAGAGTTTGAAAGAGGACTTCTGGACCTGATACATCCAAATTCGAACTAATCAAAATCGGAAAAATCAAGAGCCCCGCAAATAGCGAGATCAAAGTATCAAGGAGACTCACTCGAAACCCGGCTACCGGGATTTGGGTTTCATTTGTAAGATAACTACCAAAGGTAATCATTGTCCCGAAGCCTAAAGATAGCGTGAAGCAAACATGGCCAATCGCATGAATGAGCGAACTTGCCGTAAGTTTTGAAAAGTCTGGATAAAATAAAAATCGCATGGCACTTGTCGCCGACGGAAGCGACAGCGACTGCACCATCAAAAACACCAACAGAACGATAAATAGCGGCATCAAGTTACCGACCCACTTTTCTATCCCCTGCTGCACGCCCTTCACCACCACAACAATTGTCACCATGAGATGAACAGAGGTAAGAAGAATTTGAAGCATGCCGTTTTCTTTTAGAATATTCAGTGAAGACTCAGGACTAAAATTAACTCCTCGTATTGCACTAAAGAAAATCTGCATCAAAAAATGTAAAACCCAACCGCTAATAACCGCGTAGTAGGAAAGAACGAGAACAGCTGCGAGCAGTGACATTCTCGCAACCCATTTTAGCGCTTTAAACTGAAGTGAATTTTTATCAAGCGGATGAGACGACAGCTTCGGATTGGACATCACTTCTTGAATAGCGGCAAGTGAACTGCGGCGAGAAATTTTACCCAACATGAGTTCGCTTACCAGCAGCGAAAGCCCAAACGACAACGCCAAGAGCGTATAAAGCAAAACGAAAGCACCGCCGCCGTTTGCAACCACGACGTACGGAAAGCGCCACAAATTACCGAGACCAAATGCCGAACCTATGGCGGCGAGGTAAAATCCGAAACGAGTACCCCACAGGCTTCGCGCTCTTTTTTCGCTCATCGTTTTCGGCTCTTCATCACGAAAATTCGAATTGGTAAACCCTGAAGGTTCCATTCTTCTTTAATTTTCTTCGATAAATAACGACGATACTGAGGGCTTACGCCTTCTGGATGATTTGCAAAAGCAATAAAGGATGGCGGAACCTGATGAGTTTGTGTGAGGTAATAAAATTTCACGTTTTCAGTATTGTAAACTGGTGAAGGCGCTCCACGAATCGCCGACATAAAGAAGTCGTTGAGTTTCGATGTTCCGATTCTGAAGTTCATTTTCACTTTAAGGTCTTCAATCGCCTCAAACATGTCGCCAATGCCTTGATTATAAAGAGCGCTCACAAAAACCGTTGGGATATCTTGGTAGTAATGAAAAACTTTTTCGGACTGCTCTTGAAACCAGCCTCTGAAGTCGGGCATTTTCTCTTCGCCTAAATCGGTTTTGTTTGCAACGAGAAGCACTGTTTTATGCTCGTCGATAATTTGCTCTAGGATTTTAGTATCTTGGCTTGTTGGACCTTGAACTCCGTCAACGATAAGCAAAACAAGGTCCGCGCGTGAAATCGCATCTTTACTTTTAAATGCAGAAATGATTTCGACATCTTCAACTCGTTTAGCAGATTTTCTGAGTCCTGCGGTATCAAGCAATACGTAGCGCTTACCATCGTAATCAAGCTCAACGTCGACTGTATCAACCGTCGTCCCAGCCATTTCTGAAACAAGAACGCGCTTTTCACCAACGAGGCAATTGACAAGTGAGCTCTTCCCCACGTTTGGCTTACCAACGATTGCAATTGTGAAGG
Organism: Bdellovibrionales bacterium; assembly: GCA_043739525.1. Lineage (GTDB taxonomy): Bacteria > Bdellovibrionota > Bdellovibrionia > Bdellovibrionales > JAMPXM01 > JAYTQQ01. The sequence continues at coordinate 518 of JAYUEB010000529.1, read as the reverse complement.
CGTCTTTCTCTAAACTCTTAAATGTCTTAATATGTTCTGAAATCCATTCAAGAACTTCACTCATTCCATGTCTTGCTTCAAAACTTGCAGCGACAACATCTTTACCAAATTCATAGAATTCAGCTTTGCCTGCTTCGAGATTCTGAACACTATCGATCTTGTTCACTACAATCAAAAATGGCTTTGAAGTTTCGATCGCAATACGAATGATATCTCTGTCCTCGGGGATTAGGCCATCACGACCGTCCATGACACAAATAAGGAGATCAATACTCTTTAAAAACTCAACGACTTGTTCACGAATGAGTTGCGAAATAAGATCGCTCGCCTCTGTGAGTCCACCCGTGTCGATCACTTCGTATTCGTTGCCCCAAATTTCTGCTGGCTGAATGAGAATATCTCGAGTCACGCCCGGCTGATCTTTAACAACAGCTTTGCGAGTTTCAGTTAAAAAATTAAACAGTGTCGACTTGCCTACATTAGGGCGTCCGATAATAGCAACACGTGTTTGTTTGCGA
>JAYUEB010000528.1:0-3947 GCA_043739525.1 Bdellovibrionales bacterium | reverse complement strand
TTAAAACAACGAAAGATCAAAGAGAACGATCATAATAGCTATATCGGCGAGTACGTGGCTAACCCAAGAAGCTAAAATATTTTGAGTATTGTAGTAGAGAATTGCCCAGAGCGCTCCACCAATAAAAACAAAGGAACACGCCGCGGTTAACAGAAACGGTGAATAGCCAACGTATTGATTGAGTAAAATAATATGGTGGGCTGTAAACGCCACGGAACTCAATGCAACTGCAAATCGCAGTTTATACAATTTCTGGCAGGCAGAAAAAACAAAAGTTCGCCAATAATATTCCTCAAAGCCAGAGTGAAGAAAAGATAGGATAACAGCATACGAAAAAAATTGAATTCTATTGTGAAGTCCCAATGATCTTAGTCGCTCGGCACCAATTGTCGATGCTTGCGAAAGCAAGGGTGTGTCCCGAAAAACAAAAAAGTAGGTAGTGCAGACTACAAAAAAAATCGATAAACCCGTCGCAAGTCCGAAATAAAAATGTCGCCAGTTCATTTTGATTCCGAAGCGAACCTTATATTTATTTATTTTCCAATAAATTAATGGGAGTACAAATTGTAAGATTTTACAAAGGACATAAATAAATTTATTATTCGAATCGGAGGAAATATCGAGTCGTAGCCATATAAAAAGGGTCGGATAAATCATTGCAAAATACAGCAAAGCTCTTGTTCTTACCCAATTTTTTAAACCGATATTGGTGCCGTTCATCCCTAAACCGTAGCAAATAGAGGTGGCTGTGTCATAGTGTTATTTGAAGCTTAATTTTTCATAATTAAATCCGTGTGAAGCGGCGATATCGTGGTGAACAAACCCCAATTTCGTATCGCCAGTTTTCATTTCACCGTACTGTTTGGATTCGTGAAGAAAACCAACTTCGAGACCAAACACTTTTGCATAAAAAGCCATCGTGCTCTCTACATCATCAACATATATAAGCGTGTATCCGAGTTTCATTTTACTGATCTCCTCTGTGGTGACGATTTGCCCTTATCATTTTCAATGAAATCTTTTAAACTCATTAGAAAGATTGTAGTTCAGAATGGAGTTTCAGAACGAGACTACCATATGAATAGATAGGTCAAATTACAAAGCTAGTGCCCTAAAATAAATTTTCTAAGTGAATTTCAATTCCAGCAATAAAAATAAATTCGTCTTGTGGCTCGCTAATTGGGCCACCACCGCCAAAATTGAAATACCTTTCTTCAATACCGAAAGTCAGCCCAAGGGGCAACTGACTGCTGTGGCCCAATTCCGTGGAAGCTTCAAGAGCAAGTTTTCTATAAGTTCCATCGTCAATTTTACCACCCATGTAAGCAATTCCAAATTCAACAGGACCTACTGAACTCGCTAGCCCGACCTGACCTCCAACGAAATGCCCCGATATATATTCTCTTGTCGCTGTTCCATAGTAGGCGCCTAGAGTTACCGAAAGCTCACCTGTTCGCGTGAACTCAATTCCACCTACATTTGTATACATATCAATCATTCTGTTTTTCCAAGCGGTCGTACCAATGATGATGGGTTGATTCATGACCTGAATCTCTCGAAGCCTAAGGCTGACCTGCGCTTCGTCAAGAACGGACTCGTTAAGAGATGTTAGTGGCTCGTGCAATCTAATATAACCGGCCTCAAGGCTCATCTGATTTGAAAACCTGTGAATACCTCGAAGTCCGTATGTAAAGGGACCAAATGTTCCATCAACGGGATTCGATTCGTTGCCAAGTCTTAAGATCACTTAATTGTTTGAAAGAGTTTGAGGAGCTGGAATTGTTGAAGAACCCTCAGAGAGTGGTGTCTCCGTCCCACTCGCACAAGCGATACCTGAGATAAAAATAGCTGCAAAGATTGCGGTACCAATCAGGTAGCCTAAATTCTTAGACATCGAAACTATATCACCGTTAGTTTCAACCAATGTCGTTGCTGCAATTTTTATATTCCAAAGAACGAACGTGAACTCTGGAACTTTGCTAAAGCTTTCGCGAATATCGCTTTTAATATTTTGATTAGAAATTACTTACTCCTGGCTCGATCAAAGTTACAACTAGATCAGCAGCTGACTTTTTGCAAGCACACGACTCGAGTCTCCGCAATACTCCTGCCCTCGACCCCCAAAAAATTTTGGGGGCTCTTGCTTTGCAAGAGTGTAAAAATAGCATCAGGCAAGGATATGCTGTTCGAACTAACCCAATTCTCTATAAAGAGAAAATACAGGGTTCAGTGGAAAATTAAAGTGTCGATGCGGACAAGCTGGCAAAACTTTACCGATTAAGACGTCTAAGGAGGTTCCATACGACAGGAGTGATTAAATTCTACGTCATGATAGTTAAGTTTGCTTTGATTCTTGCGTTCGCGGGAATTCTTAAGGAAGCCACTATTGAGATGGCCGGGCGAGCAGCTCGAGCTCAGCGTGGGATGATTTCCTATGCGAAATATACGCGTGCCCTGACGTTGGGCACGCAAAAAGGTGTCCCCGGAGCGGCCCCCAATCAGGGGGTCCACAAAGCTCATTAAAAAGTAGGGCGACAGGGTCCACGTACATTTGTATTTGGCCAATCGGGCCTTGCGAAATCATTTCAAAAGCAAGACGTAAAAAGGCATTGTGCCCGGTTCAATTCTAATGATTTCTTCTCACTTTCTTGGTGAGAGGAAATTTCTTTTTTAATTCAAAAAGTCTGGTGGTAACCGCAGTACCCAAAACTTCAAAAAAGGTATATGAAGTGAACTCAGAATCGGAGACAAAAAATGAAGCTCAAAGATAAAGGTCCCATCGTGAAAGCACCCATCCTCAAAGGACCGGCACAAAAAGTCTCGCTCGAAATGCAGACGTGGCCTGAAATAATCTCGGCGACGCACTGGACGATCGGCGACTCAACTAAGGTGAATGGTGCTGATTTTTACGTTGGAGAAAAAGAGTTAGGCCACATTCATCTCGATGGCGAAATGCACTTAAGTTTAACGAAATCCTTGAGCCAAAAATTAATTTCTGCCGGACTAGCAAATCGTTTTCCATGGGGCGATAACTGGATTCAATTTGAGGTCAAAGACAACGAGAGCGCCAAACACGCAGAGTGGCTTTTTCGAATAGGTTATGATCGCCTCAAAGGGATCAAGGAAACTGAACTGAGTCGGCGAATAAACGATCCTCAGACCAAATGAAAAAAACTTGGGGAATCATTGGCCTCGGCTGGCTCGGAGAAAACCTTTCACAAGAATTAAAAGTACAGGGCCACGCAACGTGGGGCACGCATCGTGATACCTTTGATTTTCAGCGCGACGAATTTCCGCGACGGGACTGCGATGTATTATTTCTAAATACTCCACCATTAACAAGCATCGATCGGCAAGAATATGCTCATAAGATTCTAACGAGCACCGCCCGTCAGATTATTTTTGTAAGCTCAACTTCGGTGTACGGCAACTTTTTCGGCCGCGCGACTGAAGTTGACCAAGCGAAACCTGAATCGGCATCAGCGAAATGGTTGTCGGGCGTTGAGGATTTGCTTCGTCAAGATAATCGCGTTTCGGTTATTCGCCCTGGAGGCCTTATCGGGGGAACCCGTCACCCAATATTTTCTTTAAGCGGCAAGACCGAGGTGCCCAACGGCAATCACTCCGTCAATCTTATTCACCGCGATGATCTGGTCGACATCATCATTCAAGTTTCGCAGCACCCTGAGGTTCGAATTTTGAACGCCGTTTCGCCCGAACATCCCACAAGAGACAACTATTATAATAGCTGGGCCGATAGGCTGATGCTGCCGAAAGTTTCTTTTTTAAAGTCGTCGCTTCCTGACCGAGTCATCGATTCAGATGTCTTAACGTCCTTATATCCCAATTGGAAAAATCGATCTCTCGATTTTATTTGAGCGTCGATGGCAGGAAAGTAACTCCGCGCGAAGCGCTCGAAAGACCGTTTACCGCGCACCCCAAAACAC
>JAYUEB010000527.1:0-3952 GCA_043739525.1 Bdellovibrionales bacterium | reverse complement strand
CTTTCAGTCATGCATCTGAGACATGTGCCGATGTTCTTTCGTCTTCGTCCGAAAAGCCTTCAGTCTCGATCACCGGTGGTGAGTTCGTTGTTAACGGCAAGCGAGAGTTTTTTTCCACTTTTAATTCGCGATTTAAATCTTACAAACCAAACGAGTCCTCGTACTCCGTGAAGATCTATGAACCTCGCTTTGGAGTCGGAAAACTTTGGGTAACCAAAATCACAAGAGGTGTAAATGAATTCATATGGATCGCCGCGAACGCCTTTCCTCAATATTTTTCTCAGTTCGACATCTATGCCGGCTCGCTTTCCTTGGTCATGCCTGATTCAACAAGGCTCAATTCGTTAACACGAAACGGTTTTAAGATTCGCGATATTTTGTCCGCGGATCAAGAATACACTCAGGATGAGTTCAACCAATCTGCTTTAAACGGCTACATCCTAATGGCTACAAAAGGCGCGCTTCTTTCTCATGATCGACGAGGAGAACATATGCTGGGGGCGCTCACAATCTCAGAGCGACTCTTTAATAAATTCATGAATTACGTTAATTTTGAGGAGGCGCTGGCTTTATCTCATCAAGAAGCCGCTATTCACGTTATGAGCGCCGAAGGGGCCGGGCGGGGTCGTTTTACTGCGGACAACGTCTGGGACCAAATGACGGCTTCGTTAGGCTTCACTGTCGATAGATTTCGAAATCTTGATAAGCATGTTATTCTCGCTTTGGCTCGAGTGATTTTTGTTTTCGACCAAAAGCTCTCCACAGGAGAAAATTGCGAACTCACAAGAAGGGCGCAGCTAAGTCTTTCGGGTAAAAACGATGCTATGTCGAATCTCATCGCTTTTATAAACAACTTTGATAAAAAATACCCGTCTCAAGATATCACATACGCGGAGGCTCTCGAAGAAGCCGTAGCGACCGTTCACGAAGTTACTGGAAGGCCGATGGGCGAAATTTTAAAAATGTTAAATTAGTTTTTTGATTCGACAATTTTGACCAGAATGAAACCGAAAAATTATCTACTACCGACCGGCTTAATTTACAAATTGTCATAACCTAGAATTCCTTACCAGCGCCAAGCTCGAGCGACAGTCGATGGGAGGCCCGTTCGATACAAATCTTCATTTCACCGCAGTCAGGGTCGACTTCCAATTCTCACGAGATGAAATAATAATTTTATCTTCAACCAAGAAGTTTTTAGTTTGCTATTGCCGGGCTGTTGCGTCATTGCAAAACCTCATTGAGTCTTTGAACGCCTTCCGCAGCACTCTTGAAGCAAGCTTCAATCGAAGCACCACGAATATAATCACCCACCAGAGCAATTCCATTCATGGTTTTCAATCCTGCTTGAATGCCCGAAAGGGTCCTGTGGTGAAATGGTGAATAGCTACAAAGCCCTTCAGGAATCACTTTAAATAAATAATTTTCCCTTAATTCTGAATTCACCTTAAAGTGAGGGTTCAACTCTGACTCAGCCAAAGCGATCAAAGAATCGGGGCTGGCCTTTTCATGCAGATATTTACGAGCGGCTCTGCCACTAAATGTGTAGCGGATTAAATCAAGATCACTTTTTCCATAAGCTCCCGCATTGCTCAACGCTGAATTGGCTGGAAACACAAGCGCTCGGATATCGGGTGAAAAAATATCTTGCTTATATTTAGCAATACCTACAGCAACAGGATAATAGCGAATTTCTCTCAAAAACCTAGACATTTCAGGGTTTGCTTCATCAAAAAAACCCGCGGCTCGAGTGGCTGACAGGGCTAGCACGACGGCATCAAACTCTTGGCTCACCAATCGCCCATCAACCTCGAAGGTCAATTTCTTACTTTTGAGCTTATGCCCCTCGATTTTAATCAATTTGTGCGAAAACTTGCAGGAGACTTTGGATTTAAAATTTCTCAGCAACGGCCCCATTCCGCCTGATAATTGATCATATTTATCGGCGATCATTTTAATATTGGAACCAAGATTTCCTAGGTAGACTTCATCCGGTTCCGCGGCATTCATCCTCACAGACATTGGTCGCAAAACCCGGTCATTGAAAGAGTGGCCAAAAAATTTACTGGCCGGTTGCGAATCATATTTATCGCTAAGTGCATTAAAAAAAGCGGAGTTCAAAAAGCCCAATTCCGGATTTTGTTTTATTTTTAAAATGTAATAAAAAAGTTTGAAAAAATCTTTAGCGCCAACCATCTTAAACAGATTAATGATCGCCACAATGGTTTTTTCTCGATTAATGGGTACAATTTTACCATCGACCAACTCTGACGTATTGATTCCAAATTCTTCAAATTCTCCCCCTTGAAAGAATTCTGCAAACTCTCTAAACAGAGTATAACTTCTTCCAATATTTTTTCCGCCAAAATCGATTTCGACATTCCCCAGTTGAGAACTCCCAATTCGACCACCCAAATCAGGGCTCGATTCAAAAACTTCAACTTCGTGACCCGATTTTAAAAGATAAAAGGCCGCAGCTAAACCCGATGCCCCCGACCCGACAACAGCAACTTTCAAGTTTTCTCCGAATCTGAGCGTGCACGCGAATTCATTCGCTCCAGTCGCTCCAAAATCTTTCGATTTTTAAAAAATTGACCGCTTACATTAGCGTCTACACAAAGTTTATTATTTTGAAAAACCTGAACGAAAGTGCATACTGGACCTTTAGAATCCTTAAGAGCGCCAATATCCACCAGCAGAGAGCGAATATAGATCGGATGCTCTTTGTAAATGTAACTGAGAAAGCGCACGTCAAATCCGGCCAAAGTAATAACGGCTTCCAATGGAAGACCACTCAGATGACAAGCCGCAATTCCGGCTTGTCTAACCACCTCCAGAAGCAGGATTCCTTGTAGATGCTTGGATTCGTGGTCAAAATTAACCTCACCCGTGGTGGTGAACATTCTGAAATAAAAAAAACCGCCTTTTTGGATGGGTTCGGATACCAATACATTGTCGACCTGGGCCTTATGAACCCAGCGTGAATCAATTTTTTGCTCAACATTGCCGTTAATTTCCTCAAATACCACATTTTGCAAGTGATGATAAACGCTTTCGCGGTTCATGTCTAAAAGTTGATCCGCCAACTCCGATTTATATTGAGTTGTCGACAACTCACGGTACCTGTTCATGATTTATCTCCCACCGGTACCCAAGGCACGGTCTAAAATAGAACAGGCAGGATAGCATTTGGGTATATAAAAGTCTAGCCCGAATATTTCATGAGTCTGTCCCCGAACGCTTGTGAGGTTCCCCCGATTGTACGGACACGGATTTGATGTAAATATCAAGGCTGTGTAAACAGCAGAAACGAGAGTCCAATGGGAATCAAGAATCCACGCAAGTATACGAACGAATTCAAACATCGAGTCATAACACTTGCAAACGAAATCGGAGTAACGGAAGCCAGCAATAAGCTTGGAGTTCCAACCGCGAACGTTTACAACTGGCGAGAAAGTTTAACGAAGGCTGGACGGGTTTCCAAGTCGGATACGAAGTCTGCGAGTGAAACTTCAGACGAAGAATTAAAACGTCTGCGTAAAGAGAACTCGGATTTAAAGAAGGCTAATATTATTTTAAAATCGGCGGCCGCTTTTTTTTCGCAGGACCATCTCAAATAAAATTTGAAATGGTCGAACGCATGAAGCTTCATCACGATATCGAAATTAACTTCAGCTGCGAGATGGTCGAGGCTAGTCGCAGCGGATATTATGATTGGCGCGCCAGACCACCATCTGAGCGAGCCACGGAGAACACCAGACTCATCGAAGACATCAAAAGGGTTCATGCGCAGTCGCGCGGACTTTACGGTTCACCACGGGTTGCTGAGAAGCTTAAAGAAGAAGGCAGGCCTTGGGATTAGGAAAAACAAAGCCACTTTTAGACATTAGCGGAGATATGCCTTGGTTTAGCTGAGCGCGATTCGAGCAGCTAAGTTAGGATTTTTGAACTA
>JAYUEB010000526.1:0-3957 GCA_043739525.1 Bdellovibrionales bacterium | reverse complement strand
CGTTTTCATTTACGCTAGTCGATTTTGTCGAACCCGGAGCCTTTGCCAATTTGAAATCGCTATTATCCGAATCAGTAACCGCCGCCGCAAGCTGCATCACTTTATTGTCGTACACTCTCATATCGTAGTCATGAGGCTCGCAAATAGTAAGGGCATCATCACAAACATAAAAGTGAAGTCTAAAAACATCTTCGCCCGCAGCAGACAAATTAAATCCAAGAGACTTCTCTTCTTTCGTGCTCGGCTGATACTTTTTACCAGAAACCTCAAGTGAAGTAGGCGCTTTGGTATTAAAGTGAAAACCAAAATCAACATCACAAAAAATAACTCCACCCTTAGCATGAATATGAACTTTATTATCCGAAAGCCCAGCCCAAGAAAGGGAATTAAAGCTAAGCAAGATCACTAAAAATGACATTAATTTCATGGCATCTCCGAAGAAAGAGGTTGAGGCTAAAAGCTACCTCAGGATGCCACAATCGGGCAAGGGAGTTCTCGGGGGAGGGACCTCCAGCAAGCGTGACGCGTTTTTTCCGTTTGCCTTAAGGAAAAATGCTGGCGAGGGCAGGAGCCCGAGTCCCTCACACGAGAACTCTCTTGTCAGAAGTCGGTCATTCTCGGCTGCGCCGCGAAGTTTTCGCCTGAAATTTTAAAAGTGAATTTTTGTCCGCCTGGAATTGGCTTTTTAAATGACGAGTTTAGCAGCGCAAAAAGAACCGAGTTTTGATCGTAGAATTTTTGTTGAACTTTGATTTCGACATTAAAATTATAGGCACCCAGATCGGGAGCTCCTTTATTTTTAAACATCTTCATTGCGATATCACCGCGAAGTTTGCAGCTGAGATCGTCTTTATCATCACCAAGGCTAATTTCATCAATCTGCATTTTGCCTTCGGCCATTGCTGTTTTGATCAAAGACTTTTTAAATTTAAGCTCAGGCAAATTGAACATGGGCGCTCCCCCCATATAAATCACATAAGAAGGGAACACAAAGTTTCGGAGCGAAAGTTCGACGTTTCCTGCTGGCTGTGTCTCAAATCCAGGATCGATTTTAGCTTGGCCTGTTATATTCATTGCGCCGGCCATTTTGAAATCTCCGATATTAAGATCTCGGATAAAAGAGCTGAGTGATGAAAGCGCAATGTCAGTGGCCTCTATTTTGATCTTCTGATTTCTTTGTCCCTGTTTATTCTTATCGCCTTCTTCGTAGCTCGCATCAACATGGCCCTTGAAAAGACCCGTAGCTGAAACATCTGCTCCCATGGAGCCCTTTAAAAGAGAAAGAAGCGAAGGAGCAAAAGTAAGCTCGTCAGTTGAAATATTTGGTAGGTTTGCAAGCTGAAGTAAAACAGATGTGAGCTTAACACCTGGAGTTGGAAACCAGTGAATTCCCATTCCGTCGGCTTGTACATATACAGCGCCCGCAGATTGCTCTGAAACTTTGGTCGTCATGAGATCTGTTAAGTCATCCAGAGGAAACAGGATAATGAGAAATAGGAGAGTGAATAGAACAAGCGCCAAAATTTTCTTTTTGTGAAAGCGAAAAAGATTAAGAAAAGTTCCTAAGACAATTTGAACGTATTTCATTTTTTCTTTCCTCCGGCTTTTGGAGGAGGCGCCACAGCTTCTGCCGGAAGAGAAAAATTAGTGAGTCGATAAATAACATTGAAATAGTGTAGCCCCGGAACAACCGGCTCGCTCGCCTCAACATTTAATGAAATCATTTTCACATTCGGCAAGTTTTGAAGATTAACGCCGATTTCTTTTACTTGAGTGAGATTCAGCTTTTGAAGTGAAACTTCGACTGCGTTTTGTATAATCGGCTTAACAATACCGGGGACTGGATGATCATAGGCTTGAACAGATTTAATTTGATCGGCCTGGAGGTGCGCCATGTCGAGTTTCTGCTTGGCTTGAATCACAAGGTCGCTAGCCGAAACGCTGAGCGGGAGAGGCGGCAATTCACTCGTCGCATGCTGCAAATGAAACAACTCTCTTATGAGATTCTTTTTCGTTTCAAATTGATCAATGTTCGTTGAGGCCGAACTGTAGTAGGCCATCGGAATAGACATTAAGATAAGTAAAATGACGATTGCAGAGCCGAGAAGGCTGAGTTTCTGACTACTGGGTGAAAGAGCATCGTATTTTTCTTTGATATTCGTGAACGATGGATTCTCTTGGAATTGTCCCCAGATTTGGCTCAGTTTTTCTGATAACTGTTCTTTTAGGTCGTCAATGATCATTCTTTAAAGCCCTTTATTCCTGTTGCGCATCTACGCGATGAACTTTCATTCGATAAGCAAACGGAGTTCCGACTTGTGGATGAGAGCCGGTCGCTGCAATTTTCTTTGGGTCGCCCATGCCGACTTGCTTAAGTGCGTTTTCAAGTATGGAAAGATGTGAGGCGGAACCGAGGCTTCCCTCAATGACTAAATCTTCGTTATCAATTGAAAGTTTTGAGATGTCGATCGTGAGATTGCTTCCGCCTTCCTTTTGATTTTGCGGAATTTTTTGAGTGAGCTTTGTCAGGACATCGAGAGCAGACGAGTAGTGATCGAGCTTCGCCAAACTCTCTCGACCTTTTATAAGACTCTTTTGCTCGGATAGGTATTTCTCAAGGTTAGCCGAGGTTCTGCCAACAGTTTTAGCTTGTTTAGTGAGAGCGTCTTCGGCGCTATCACTCAATGTCGTACTAATGCTGTCACGTAAAATGGCGTGGATAAAAATGATGACAATCGTGACACTTGCAATTTGAACGGCCGTTTTCCATTTATCCCAAAAGAGATTGAAGGTTTGATTTTGTTTTATGAATAAACCACGTCTGAGATTCAGGCTTGGATTTTTTGCAGTCTTAAGTCCTTCGATCGCAAGACCCACGGCGATCGGGGCAGCTCCTTCAATGGCTGGAGTGACTTCAAATGAAAAGGTGATTCGATCAAAAGGTCGCGTTTGATTAACGGGGAGTTCAATAACTTGAGTGAGATAAGGCGCAATATTTTGAAGATTGCTGACTCCGCCCATGATTTCAAGTTGAGGAAAATAAAGATTAAACTCAGTTTGTAATTCAATAATTGAAAACTTCAGTTCGCGTGAGAGCTCTGCGATTGCTTCAGTCACCGTATTTGAGAGCAAAATTTGTTCTTTGTTTGCTCCTGCACTATTCATGAGAATATAGCAGCGCAGTTGAACGACCTTTAAGGCTTCAGCAATAGGAATATTGAAGGCACGAGAAAGATTGCGAGCAATGTCAGAACCGCCCCATAGAATCGAACGAATAGAGACAAGACTATCTTGATTGTAGGCCATTAATAGCGAGCGTTGATGACCCATCATGAGAACAAGTCTGCCGCGTTTTTTCTGATCGATTTGGGTTTTTTCAGGATCTTCTGCGAAAGCCGTAGTTTGCGGAGGGGCTTGAGTCCATTCTTCAAAAATATTTGAAAGTGCAAAAGCATCCACGCTGAGAACTGCGGGGTCGAGGTAACCTTCTTTTGCTCTTTCAAGATGAGCCTTGATGGTTTCATTTGGACACGCGCAAACCATGATGACCGACGAAGTATTTTGGATTTCCAAAATTTTTGCTTCAAAAGTTGTGTCGTCAAGATCAAGCGGGATTTCGTCTTCGAGCTCAAAAGCTAAGCTTTTAATAATTTTCTGTCGCTCGCGAAACGGAAAAACTTTGCGTCTAACGCTCACTTCATTTTGTGCGACGGCAATTGTAAATCTTGTCTGAGTCGAATCGTATTGCGACGAAATATTTCTGAGGATTTCGATAATTTCTAAAGTTTTATCTGCTTGCGGCTGAGTTGAAAGAGGATATTCCTTGAAATCCGTTACCACAGTGCTTTTGCGGTTAGCGGTCACTTCTGCAACTTTTACGCTGTAAGATCCTATGTCGATGCCGACACTTTTCATGTCATCTTCCTTGATGCTTTATCTAGTCTGACTCGAATTGGG
>JAYUEB010000525.1:0-3963 GCA_043739525.1 Bdellovibrionales bacterium | reverse complement strand
AGTGGTTCTTGAGCCCGATTTTGAAAGTGTTGTTGTTTATGATCTCCGCCCTTACTATCAGGATCTTCAAGCGCACGGTCTTGAGAAATTGAACCATTTTATTGATCGCTTTACGGACTACATCAAATCGACGCATACGGATGCCGATATTTATCTCATCAATTACCACACCGTGATCGTAACTGAAAGACGATTTGCGATTTCTCTCATTTTCAAAACTGATCTCACTCAAAACTTTTTTGCTCTCACAAAAGAATTTAAAATACAAAAAAATGAAGGACTTGAACCCCTCGGAGTCAAATTCTTTGCAATTTCTGGTTTTGAGGAATTCGCGCAAAGAAATAAAATCGCATATCGAAAAGAAGAATTTCAAAAAGATACTGTTCGTATCGCCTCTTAGAATTCAAATCAGTCAGCTGTTTTCGGGCAGCGGTCATCTGTCAACAGTCTTACAGTCTTACAGTCTTACAGTCTCGGTTACAGTTACAGTTAGCGGACTGGCGTCAGGGCCCGGCAAACTGATCCCTGATGACAGAGACTGCAACTGGCAGACCGCTGACCGGGGACCGCTGCCCGAGGACTAAAAATCCTACAAGCTTAATATCATTAAAATCTCGAAAAAATCTTGCATGTCTCCCCTTTCTCACAATAGATTAGCGGCGAATGTTTAGGTTTTTTCTCACTCTCTTATTTTTTGTTTCTGCTATTTGCCAGGCGACGCCTGCCATTGAAGAGTTATTCAAATATGGTTCGATTGGAACAGATCATGACTTTGCACTCCCTGTTCGCCTTTGGAAAGTCATGCCTAAAGTGTGTCCTGATCTTTTACCTAAACGTGGAAAAAAAGATTATGAAAATTTCGGATTTAACTTTGAAAAAGACTATGAGTTACCAATAGGCTTATCGCAAAGCGTGCGAGAGGGCAGTCCTCGGGTTGGAATCAACTGTGCAGCCTGCCATACCGGCACCTACCGAACATCCTCTCGTGATGCTAAACAGTTTGGCTTAGGCATGCCCGCCAATAGTTTTTCCGTGACCGACTACATTGAGTTTCTACTTAAGTGCGCGGCCGACGATCGATTTTCAATACCAAGATTAAAAGCTTTAGTAAAATTGAATATCACCGAAGTTATCATGGTTCCCGTGATGAAAATTGAAGCTAAGAAATATCTAAAGCAGACTCAAAATTATCGCGATTTCCAACCAGAACCTGGGCCTGGCCGAGACGATACTTCGAATGCTTACAAAGCCGTATTTTTTGGGCAAACACATTTTTCTCCATCAGAGATCGCAGGTAATGTCGACTTTATGTCTATTTGGAATTCGCGAGATCGCCTCAATCTCAATATGCGATCACATTGGGACGGCAGCGCAAGCACGAGAATATTTCGTGATGTCGTTGCTTACCTTGGCGTTGGTGGAATGATCAAACCCATCAATGAACTCAATGTCACTCATGTTGAGAAAGTTGAAAATTGGCTCTTAGATCTCAAGCCTCCACAGTGGCCACAGTCTGCAGGCGGCGCATTCGCAATCGATCAGCAAAAGGCTACGCGAGGCAAAGAGGTTTTCGAACAAAACTGTAGCGAATGTCATGGTAAGAAAAATAATTTGGGTCGATGGGTACACGATGAAAAGAAAAGCTTACTAGGCCAGGTCATACCACTGACTGATGTTAAGACAGATCCCTATCGAGTTTGGGCCCTCACTCCGAAGCTTACGACGGATTTATTAAAATATATCAATGCATTGGTTCCCGGTGAAATGATACCAACAGGGGGCTATATGGCCTCCCTCCTTGACGGCATCGCCTTTCGCGCACCTTATCTTCACAATGGATCGGTACCTAGTTTGGCGACACTCTTAATGCGTCCTGATTTTCGACCTCAAGAATTTTATCGAGGATGCGATATTCTCGACGCCGCTGAAGTTGGCTTTTTGTACAAGCAAGAAGAGGTTTTAACAAATTGCTCTGAGCCAGCCGAATATTTTTTCAAATTCTCTACTAAAACTAAAGACGACAAATGGATTCCTGGCAATTCAAATCAAGGCCATATCTTTGGAACTGAATTAGCTGAATCGGACAAAATTTCATTGCTTGAATATATGAAAAGCCTCTGATCAAATTTAGAAAAAATCAGGTGCAGATTCCAGCTAGATAAATCTTAAGTGAAGTTAAAAGTGCCGGAAACACACTTTTATCTTGCAGGCCCTTGATCGTTCCATAAAAGCCCTCATGAGCCATTACAATAAAATAAGCGGCTGCTTTTGTATCAATCGATTTTCTTATATATGGATTGTCTCAAAACAAATCGCCCAAAAATTAGAATCCTTTTCAAATCTTGAAAGAACTTAACAATTTGTTAAGATTTTTTCAATTTCTTCCATATTCATTCCGAAAAGAGACTACAGTCTTTGCAGAAAATGGATTATGAAACAATCGGATCCGAAAACAAATGCAACTGAGTCTATTTCCACGAGCGAACAGGGCCTCGAATCAACACCTGTTACCAAAGTACTGGCAGTCATAAATGACAACGCCGCGTTCAATACGCCTCTCACCTATCTCCGTAAAAAGGAGTTTAAGGTCAAAGTCGTTCATAGCTTAATGGAAGGGATTCGCGAGCTTACCGACTTTAAACCTGAAATCTTGTTACTCAGCTGGAGCCTCAAGGGAACAGACATAAAAAAGGTCCATCCCGTTTTGACACAAAAATTTTCAGCTATCTGTTTGATTCTCGGTGAGGACGACAGTACCAATACGACGGCGGCAATGATTTCAAGCGGTATACCAAATACAATCTTAGCACCCGTCGGGGGCGTGAATCTTTATAATAAAATTCAATCTGCACTTGGAAGATCTGCATCCAACAACAAAAGTAAGGATCGGCCCAAGCGCACACGAACTAAAGAAAAAACTTTGCTTGGTGGTATCGAGTACAAGAGACCTAAGAAAAACGAAATTCCTGCAGATACGGTTTGGAAGATTCGTGTCAATTCAACAAATCCTGCAAATCAAATTTGGGAAACCATTTTATATAAAAACGGAAAGCCGCAATACCTTTATTACAAAGGCGACAGACCACCAGATAAATGGCTGAACAGCAAAGAAGACGGCCCCGGCGATCATTCCTATATATTTATGTCAGAAGCTCAGGCCAGCGCAGAACTCTTGAGTTCATTTCATGATTACTCCGAAACAAACATGCGGGAACCTGAAGATGAGGAGCTAGAAAATCTTGAAGATCTCGAAGCTGAAGGAGTCTTAAAAGCGAAGCCAGAAGATAGCGTTTTAAGCGAAAACAATGCCAGCAAATTACTGAAAACAAAAACTCAAGAAAATAGCTCAAAAGATCCGTCGGCTAAAAATGCTGAGAACTCAGTAACAAAGGAATACTCAACTCAGACGGCCTTAAGTACGAAGCGAGAAAAAGATGACAAGAGTTCTTCGCAAGATTCAATTTTAAACAAAGAAATCACAACTCAAGATAGCCCAAATTTACTGGCAAAGGATTTAAACTCAAGGGCCGCCGTCGACTCAAAAATTGAAGTCAAAAGTCAAACGCTCTTAGAGAAAAGCGTCAACACAGCTATCGAACTCGCTTTAAAGGACGAGGTCAAAAGCTTTGAAGCTCCCATTTTGATCGATGCCGTTAGTAATTTAACCGTTTCAGTTATTAAAAATCATAGATTCAAAGGCTACCTAGTTTCAGGACAAGCGAACGATGTATCCAACCCCAAATTCATGAAGAAAGTTTTCAACAACTTGAATGATGAAATGAGAAGGCAGAACGAAGCACTATCGGCATTGTGCGGGGTTCTCGAGCTTAAGCTAAAACCAATTCCGTTTAAAAAATGGATGCAAGAACGAGCTGAGTTTACGATTCAATCACAACTTGGGACCGAAGAAATTGTTTTCGCATTTGTCCCTGCCGAAGAGCTACCGCAAAACTTTATTGAGGA
>JAYUEB010000524.1:0-3969 GCA_043739525.1 Bdellovibrionales bacterium | reverse complement strand
TCTACTCCTCGTCGTGGGCGAAAGGGTCGCTGCCGCCACCGCCACCACTGCCGCCACCTTCGACGTCGCCGACACTGTCGTTACCTAGGTTGTAGGTTCCGCCTGGGGCAACAACTTCTCCTGTATTCACGTCAATGCCATCGGATACCGTGACTGTTCCGTGAGTAGGGTTAGGCGAAGTCGTAATCGTGATCGTGCTGGTTTGGGGATTGAGATAGTAATTTGAGAAATTGTGTATCTGCAGATTAAAGGGATCGTAACTCACGAGATCGGTTGCGCCGTAGATAAAATAGCCGGACTCAGTTAAGACGTAGACTTGATTTACTCCTCCCATATAAGGAGCAATCCACAATCTTTCGACGGCATCTGAATCAGAGATGATGTAAACTCCGGTGCTGAGATAGTCTGAAAAAGCTCTCATTGATCGAAGAGCTGTTTGAGTTTCGATAGCCGATCTATCGCCTGCGGCGTTTAGGTAAAGGCTCCAAGCATTCATTCCATCAAGAGCTGCCTGTCTTGCGTTAGCTGTTAAATTTGGGTCAGGGCTCATAAGTAAACCGGGGAATAAGCTGTTGTACATACTTCCTAGGACGAAATACTTAGATTGGTAGTCCCAACTCTTCATCAGATTCATAACTGCCAAATCAGAACCAGTGAGTATTCCACCTGCCGCTGCAATATCTTGGTAAGCTTGTACGATGAGGTCAGGAGTGATCGTTTGATATGAAAGTGCATGAGCAGTTGGAGCTGGTGGTTGAGGAGCATTTAAGAAAGTATATCCGCCGCCGTTTTCACCTTCTTGCGCGAATGCTTGAATAGAAAAACTTAAGGCCACCAGTGCAAAGCCTGCTGTTGCGATTTTTTTAAATTTATTTTTAACTGACATTTGAAATCCCCCTTGTTTTGTAATTGAGTGAGATTGCAGACAGCGTGCCGAGCTTAATTAAAAATAAGTGCCGGATTTAATTCGGCAAAATGGGACTCTGAATTTGAGCTTTAAAAATGTTGTGCTCCGGCATTGAGAGCTTTGATTCGAAAGGCTGCCGTTCGCTAGGGGCAAGGGCTCGAATAACAATAGTTTTTGAAAATGCCTGTCGATGAAAAATCGATTGGTAAGAATCTGTTCAGTCTAGTTTTCTCGAGCGAACGGCAAATCTTAAGAGGAAAGCCTCAGCGAACGAAAAGCGAGATGTAAATTGAAGGATGATTTGTTTGGTGACTGTTTCCATTTTTTTTGGCAGCATTTAGCTCTATTACGGAACCTCTGGAGTTAAATTTGAGACTATTTCAATTTCCTGGGTCATATGTATTTTTGCTATCCTTTAGCGTTTATCCTATTTCGATCATAGGTCATTACACACTCTATAATTTCATTATGGGTAAAACGATGCTTGGGTTAACCGAAAATATACCTAAGTGGTCACTCCTATTTAAAGCACTCAATTTAGGAATATTAACTTACTCGGCTCTTCCGGCGCTTATTGGTATAGGGAGTTTTTTCTTTTGGTGGTTCTCGGAAGGTGGAGTTTCCCCCTGGTGGGATAAAACACTAGGTGTGTTGTCAGTAGTCGGATTTTTAATGATGCTCACACTAACAGCCCTGCGATCGGTTCACCCCATAAATATTCTTTGATATTAGGTTCATGTTCTGGGACGGCTTTACTTAACTGATGCCGCTTCGCACTTGACCAAGAGTTTAGTTAAAGTGCTACTGTCTCTATCGTGATATGAGGTTGTATTATCGACAATACGATATTTTCCGTTGCAAGTTTCACTTGCTTTCTTATAGCAAATTTCAATATCGAAACATTGAATAAGCTCATGCGAACTTCCGTCAGGTCCTATAATAGTTTTACTAAACCCGGTTTTTGAAGTTTGAATGGCCTCTTCCCATACTGCAGATGCGACGCAACCAGAATTCATAGCAATTAGTAAGATAGGGATAAGCCGTCGAGCATTTGTTAAAATTTTCATAATTTCTAGGATCGAATCATTTTAAAATTTTACCGTCAATATAAATTCAGACATGTTTCATTCGATTCAAAATTCTTCTTCAAGAATTTGCATCGTACGAAAATCAACTATCGATCGTAAAATTTATTCAGGATAAGTGTCAGTGTTTATCATCTTTTTCTTGCGGCAGCATTTATTCACATTTTTGATTCCTGCATCCGCATACCAAGCCTCCGATAGGTTCTCGGCAATTCTTGTTGTCTCTTGATGCTCTCAATTGAGTTCCCGCTGACGACTAGACAGCTTCTACATCCAAAAGATCCGGAATAAACTCTCGCAGTTTGCTCGCAATTCCAGTTTTCAAAGTATAGGTCGAACTCGGGCAACCATTGCAGGCGCCATGCATGTGAAGATAGAGAACCTTGTCTTCGTATTTATGAAACATAACATCTCCACCGTCCATCGCAACGGCAGGCCGAATATCACTATCCAATAATTTTTTTATTATCTGAACATCAGCTGAATCATTCGGATCCGCAGCATGAGTTTTTTGAGCGGGACTTGAATCAACTGCCGGAGCCTGAGCTGCGGCTTTGGGCGCGACGATCACTCCTTGACCTTCTTCGATATGTTCCGTGATCAGACTTGCAAGGGCATCGCTCAAATTTTCCCAATCGACCCAATCTTGTTTGGTGATGCTGATGAAATCTGGTCCAATAAAAACTGCGTCCACCCAAGGAAAGCCAAAGAGCTTGCGGGCCAGAGGAGAGCTGCTATTCAGGTCATTTCTCTTGAAATCGTAATTTTGATCCGAAATCTTTCGATTCACGATAAATTTTTGACTGTTTGGGTTAGGAGTTGCTTCAAAACTTACCATAATTTGTTCAGGCATTTCGCCCTCCTTAGAGACTTCAAGGTGACAATGAGTCCGTATGAGCTTTTTGTCAATGCAGGCTTGATTTAAGCCTGTAAAATGAATAGTGTAGGCCCTTCAAAACGGATTCAATTTGGAGGAGATATGACACCAAGGGTAAGAGAAATTCTCAGCTGGTATGGCGCAGACAACCCAGGAACACTCACAAATATCGCGCGCATCCTCAATCACGGTAGACTTTCGGGTACTGGCAAGATGGTGATTCTCCCAGTGGATCAGGGCTTTGAGCACGGTCCCGCTCGAAGTTTTGCAAAAAATCCAGATGGTTACGATCCTACTTATCACATTAATCTCGCGATTGAATCTGGTTGCAATGCTTATGCAGCCCCACTTGGTTTTATCGAAGCTGTATCTCGCGATTACGCAGGCGAGATTCCACTCATTTTAAAAATAAATAATTCAGATACTTTGTTTGGAAATAAATCTCCGATCTCAGCGCTTACTTCGAGTGTTGAGGATGCTTTAAGACTGGGATGTGCCGCAATTGGTTTTACGATCTATCCCGGAAGTGCCGATCGCAAACAAATGTATGAAGAAATCGCGCATGCCTCAAGCTACGCGAAAAAGTATGGTGTTGCGGTTGTCGTTTGGTCGTATCCTCGCGGACCCGATCTTTCAAAAGAAGGCGAGACAGCAATTGATGTGATCGCCTATGGTGCTCAGATCGCCTGTCAGTTGGGTGCGCACATCGTGAAGGTGAAACCGCCAACATCTCACATTGAACAGGCAGCTGCTAAAAAAGTTTATGAAAGCGAAGGTATTCCAGTTGCTAAAATGTCGGAGCGTGTTCGTCACGTTGTTGACTCTTGTTTTGCTGGCCGGCGCATCTTGATTTTCAGCGGAGGAGAAACAAAATCAACGAAAGAACTTCTTGAAGAACAAACACAAATTGCTCAAGGCGGAGGATTTGGTGTCATCATGGGTCGCAATGCTTTTCAGAGACCGCATCAAGAGGCAATTGAACTTCTTCGTTCGTCGATGGATATATTTTCCGGAAAAGCTCGCACATGAAAACCCCTCCTGAAGAAGCAACTGTCATCGACGCCTTTGTGGAAAAAGAAAATCCGCTCAGAGCGGAGAAG
>JAYUEB010000523.1:0-3978 GCA_043739525.1 Bdellovibrionales bacterium | reverse complement strand
GTTTCGTTTCAAAAATGATGTTCGAAGGACCTGCAGAAATTGATTACAGCTTAGTGGATGGAAATGGCACTATCGTTACAACTGAATTGAACCATGATAAACTAGCCGATCTCGTGGTCTTCCCATCTACATCAAACGCCATGTCTAGAGCTCAAGTTGCAACCATTACCATTTCAAAATTAAATGGCGATCTTAACAGATTTGTCGACCGTGGTTCACTCTCAATTAAAAGATATCGAAGCGTTCTATTTAACGGATCAAACGACATCGACATTAGCGATATCGATCCCGCATTTGTCGATAACGGCGGAGCTCCTGTCGGATTCTTCGTGCCAGTTGATTGGCGTCCACCAGCAGAGGGGCAATCGATTTTCCCTGCTTACCCTGAATTTAGAGCTCACTCAGATTACGTGATGTCAGGTCAGTCTCTCGATGCTGAGCCTCAAGAGACGAGTAAATGGTTCAATGCTGTTGGAAATCCAAGTCTCTTAGTGCCAGCGCCAACTCTTACGGTTAAATAAAACTGCCTAGCTCTGTATATCGACGTCGCACCTTTTCAAATGAAAATAAAAAATATTTTATGAAAATGTTTTTGCCAAAGGGCTAAGCTCTTGGCATTCTACTCTGACTCTAATGAAAGGAGACGACCATGATACTTCAAATTATTACCAAGTCAGGAATGACTTCTACGCAATTGGCGTCTTCTAAGCTCGGCTTTCCTGTCTCTTGCTAAGAGATTCCAATAAATAAAAATTGAGATTTGTTATTCGCAGACTCCCTAGGAGTTTGTAATGACTTCTTCAATTTCCAATCTCGCTTTTAATTTTCACTCTTTTTTAAAGGATTTTATATGCATTTGTCTGTCCAAATTGAACCTGAGATCGCATCACCCAATCAATCGAAACCAAAGTCAAAACCGCTTGTGTCGAAGGCACAAATTTTGGCCCTCATACTAGCGAGGCTTTGGCGAGTTGCAAAATTGGTTTTGTATATTGCTGAGAATATTTTACGGCTACTTTTCATTAAGCCGGAGCTCAAACGCCATGAGTAGCTTATTGTTCTGCAGTCTATGGGCAGCGGTCCCCAGTTGGCTGTCTGCCAGTCGCTGTCGCAGTTATCAGATATCAGTCTGCCGGACCATGACCACCGACACTGAAACTGAAAAACCGCCAACTGGGGACCGCTGTCCGAAAACTGATTCTTTCCTCAACCAAGGGCTGGTGAGCATCTCGATGTTTTGTGTTTCAGAAGCAATAGGTTTTCTCCGATAAATCAATATCTTCAAAAGGCTGACTCAACTTATGGCTCTCAAAAAATACGAAGAAAATTACAAAGAAAAATTACGAATATTATCTGAGCGACTCGTTGATATTCAAAAACCAATTCGTATTTTAGATGCCATCAAATGGAATCGCAAAATCGAGCATGACTTTTTTTCGACTCCCGAACATGAAATGCCTCGCGTAGATAAGGCTTACTATGATGGTATTAGTTTGGGATTTCAGCCCGCCGATAAATTAAAAGAATTGCAACAGCTGGTCTCCGACGTGCAATTACAGCTTGGCCCTGGCGATGATCTCACGCCACTTCTTGTCCAGATGTGTGAGCAGTACATGGACGTTGTTCAAATGCTTGAAGCTCGCGGAACTAAAAAGTTTGGCGTGATCAGTCAAAAACTTTATGGTTCTCCGAAGGATCGCTTTTTTGATGATGGTGGGACAATTCTTTCACAAGGCAAAATGCTTTACACGATTCTTTCAAGCCTTGAATCTAAAACGCTAGGGCAAGAGTATCCTAAAAATATTAGCGCTGATGAAGCCGTGAAGATATTAAAAGAGCGCTTTTCAACGGGCTCGCTCAAAGATCGCATTGAAATTAAACTATCTGACGGAATCGTCGCCGATGCGGCTGCTGGTAATGACGTGATCAAAATTAAATCCGGAACCATGCTGTCATCAAAAGACATCGACATATTTGAGGTGCACGAGGGCTGGGTGCATGTCGCGACCACTGCAAATGGCAAAAACCAAAGTGTCGCAAAGTGGCTTGCGAAGGGACCTCCGCGCTGTACAGCGACCCAAGAGGGCCTCGCTTTTTTGATGGAGATTATCACCTTTAGCACCTACCCACGCAGAGCCCGCAGGGTTAATGATCGCATTCTCGGTGTTGATATGGCTGAAGATGGCGCCAATTTTTTACAGCTTTTTGATTTTTATCTCAGCGAAAACTACGACGAACATGAAGCTTTTCAGAACTCCATGCGGGTATTCCGAGGCGGTCCTCTCGAAGGTGGCTCGCCCTTTACAAAAGATATCTCCTACTGTCGGGGCTTTATTGAGAACTACAATTTCATTCGCACTTCGATTCGTGAGGGGCATCCCGAGCTGATTCCGTTTTTATACGTCGGAAAGATCAACGTGGACGATATTCCTCTCCTCTATCAAAAGTATCAGGAGGGGATTGTAGACGCTCCCCGATACCTTCCACCGCAATTTGCTGATCTCAATGGCCTTGCTGTTTGGATGAGCTTTTCAAACTTTCTGAATACCGTTGATCTTAAAAAAGTGCAGGAACACTACCGCGGTCTTTTTAAAAAATACCTGTAATAGGTGTAATTTTACTCGCGGTTTTCACAAACTTAAGTTAAATTCTGCCGCATGATTCATCTCACAAATATCAATAAGCACTATGGGACTAAAATTCTCTATGAAAACGCAAGTTTTCAGATTCGACCTGGCGAGAAAATTGGTCTTGTTGGGCCCAATGGAGCCGGCAAATCCACTATTTTTAAGCTGATAGTCGGAGAAGAAGGTGTTGAAACCGGCACCGTCAGCGTCGCAGATAAATGCGTTGTCGGCTATTTTTCGCAAAATATTGCGGAGATGAAAGGGAGTACGATTCTGGCTGAAGTGATGTCAGGATCAGGAAAGGTTTTTTCAGCTCAAAAGAAGTTGAAGGGCCTTGAAGAAAAACTTGAGGACTCTGCCGTCAATCCAATTTCAGACGATGCTATGCAGGCTCTTCTTGAAGAGTACGGTGAAGCACAATCAGAGTTTGAAAGTCTCGGAGGATATAATCTCGAGGCAAGAGCGCAAGAGATTTTGACAGGCCTTGGTTTTCCGCCAGATGAACATAATCGCATGGTCGAAAGTTACAGTGGTGGTTGGAAGATGCGCGTTGCCCTTGGCAAGATTTTAGCGCTCAATCCCGATGTTTTGTTAATGGATGAGCCGACGAACCATCTTGATCTTGAAACGATTGTTTGGCTCGAGGAGTGGCTCGTTAATTTTAAAGGCGCCTTGGTCATGACAAGCCATGATCGCGACTTTATGAATCGTTTGGTGTCGAGAATCGTCGAGGTTGCGAACAAGGCTATTACTTCTTACTCGGGCAATTATGACTTTTACGAGCGTGAAAGAGTGATTCGTGCACAGCAATTGGTAGCTTCACATCAAAAGCAACAAGATATGCTCGCCAAAGAAGAAGAGTTCATTGCTCGATTTGCCGCACGCGCATCTCATGCCGCTCAAGTGCAATCGCGAGTTAAAAAGCTTGAAAAAATTGATCGCATTGAAATTCCCGAAGAAGAAGAAGTCATGCAATTTGAGTTTCCAGAAGCGCCACGTGGAGGAGATGAAGTTGCAAAATTCAAATCCTTGGGAAAAGTTTATCCTCTCGAAAATGGTAAAGAGAAATTAGTTTTCACAGGAGCGACTGGTTTAGTCCGGCGTCTAGACAAAATTGCTGTTGTTGGAATAAACGGCGCGGGCAAATCGACACTTTTAAAGCTCATCACTGGCCAAGCTCAACAATCCGATGGAGATCTGGCCTTAGGTCCAAGCACTGAGATTGGATATTTCAGCCAAAGTGCTCTGGATGTGCTTAATCCCAATAAAACTATTTATGACGAAGTTCATGATCGTATCCCTAATGCGACTCAGGGTTTTGTACGCAATCTTCTTGGTGCTTTTTTGTTCA
>JAYUEB010000522.1:0-12002 GCA_043739525.1 Bdellovibrionales bacterium | reverse complement strand
TATGAAATTGCTTGAGAGTATCGGTGTTGATCGATTTTTTGAAGTAGATGCATTTGATCCTATTGGTTTTGAGAACCGCCTCAAAGTTGAGATGAATACGAAGGGTGTTCGAGTTCTTTGGGTCAAAGGTGACTGCGCCTTACTTCCAAGCGCAGAAACGATATTGAAGCGTAAAACTAAGATGATTAAGATTGAAAATGACAAATGCGGCTCGTGTAACAAGTGTTACGACGAGCTTGGCTGCCCTGCAATTCAACTGATTGATACGAGCTCAAGAGATCTTAAAATTGATCTCGATCGTTGCATGCGTTGCGGAGTTTGCATTGAAATTTGTCCAAATGATTCGATCCAGGTTCGTTATGAAAAGCCTTAGCATGATCGTGTCAGGTGTCGGTGGCCAGGGGGTTTTAACTTTGACCCAAGTAATCACTTCTTTGTGCGAGCAGTACAATATCACAGTACAGAGTTCGATCCACAAGGGTGGTGCTCAGCAGCTCGGTTCTATTCACTCCGTTTTAAGATTATTTTTGCATCCTGATCCTGATGCGAGAAATTACTCGACGCAACTTCTTGACGGAGATCTTGATCTGATGTTGAGCCTCGAGCCTTGGGAAGCTTTACGTTATAGTCGCTATTTCTCCTCAAAAACAAAGGTCTTAACTAACTCACGTGTTATCGGCATCGAGACAGAGCGCTATCAAACTAAAAAATTTGAAGACCCTTGTTCCCAACTTAAAAATCTTAACATTGACCTCACAATGCACGATTTCTCAGGTGAGGCAGAGCGAAGATTTGATAGCAAAAAAATGACGAATTTTATAGTTGCCGAACGAGCTGTGATTGATAAGCTAATTCCGTTCAAAATGGAAGATTTGATGAGCGCGTTTCAAAGTCGCGGACATCAAGTTAAAAAATATAGAGAGGGAGAAACGAATGTCTGAAATTAAAAATAAATTGAGCTGGAAAGATACATCACACCTTGCCATGCACTGGAAGCCTTTTGCTGGCGACACCGGCCGCATTGAATGTACTCTTTGCCCAAGACATTGCAAAACTGCTCCAGGCCAGATGGGTTTTTGTAAAGTTCGCGGAAACAAAGATGGCGAATTTCAGACGTACAACTTTGGTAAGTCTGTAGCTGCGACTGAAGAGTGCGTTGAGACAGAAGCAATTTATCATTACTCTCCAGGAGCTCGTATTTTAAGTCTTGGTAATATCGGTTGCATGATGGCTTGTGACTACTGCCAAAACTGGCAAACTTCTCAAGTGAAATATTTGGACGATACTGTTGTCCATACTTACACGCCACAAGAAATCATTCGACTCGCGCAAGAAAACAATATCGGTATTATCTCTTGGACTTACAATGATCCAGTTGTTTGGCATGAGTTTGTTTACGAAACTTCAAAATTAGCAAATAAAGCCGGAATTAAAACTCTCTACAAATCGGCATTCTACATTGAAGAACAGCCAGTTAAAGAATTGATCGAAGTCATCGATATTTTCAGCGTTTCTCTTAAATCTATGTCTCCTGAGTTTTACAAAAAGATTACCAAAGGCGAATTGCAGCCTGTTTTGGATCGCATTAAACAAGTGAAAGCCTCTGGCCGTCATCTTGAAGTTAGCCAGTTACTCGTAATGGAACTCAACGAGAAATCAGAAGATATCAAAAGAACAATCGACTGGGTTGTTGAAAACCTAGGTCTTGATACACCATTGCATTTCGTAGGGGCGCACCCCGCATTTAAATACATGCATGTCGAGCGAACTCCTATTTCTGTTTTGATGAATGCTCACAAACTCGCAAAGGAAGCCGGTCTTAAATATTGTTACTTAGGTAACGTTTATGAGGGCGGAGTGAGCGATACAAAATGTCAAAAGTGCGATCATCTTCAGGTAAAACGTTTTGGTCTGACTGGTGAAGTTTTGGGATTAGATGCTCAAGGCAATTGTTCTAATTGCGGTGAAGCTTCTCCAATTAAAGAGCCTTGGATGGCAAAAGAGCGTGCTCGCAAAGAGCCAACTGCAATCAATGCCGTTCACACTTCAAATTTTGCATGGACCAAAGATGTGAAGAGCGTGCATCTCGTTGCCCGTAACAAGGGTGCAAGCAAATTAGCGAATGTTCAAATCAAACATGCTGGCGGTACGCACCTTGAGAATTATCAGTTAGGTGGATCAGGACTCACTCGAGTTATTATTTCGCGCGCATCTGATAGCGAATCAGGAATCGAAGTGAGTTGGGATAACGAGCAGCAAATTGATATTTTACCAGTTTTGGATCGTGCCCACTTTCCAGTTATGTCATCAATGACAGATATTGGTGTGAAGGCCCATAAACCCTTGGAAGAAACAGTATAATGGATACGCTCAAGCCGATTACTCGCGCGCTTATTACGAAAGTAGCTATAGAGGGGTCGCTTCCAGTGACGACTCCGCTTTTTCAAAGTAGCGCGTTTCAATCGGGCTCGAGCCATTTTTATACTCGCAAATCAAATCCGAATTCCGAAGAGTTCGAAAATGTTGTGAAAACTTTAGAGGGCACTGAATATGCTATTTCGGTAACAACCGGAATGAGCGCGATTTCTTTGACTCTTGATTTGTTAGAGCCGGGTGCCACTTTAGTTGTGAACCAAGATATCTATGGGTGCTCGTTTAAATATTTTCAAAGACTTTCAGCTCGAAGACATCTGACACTTAAGACAATCGATCTTTCTAAGAAAGAGAATTACGCGCAGATCCCAGACAAAGTCGATATGATTTTGTTCGAAACTCCAACGAATCCTTTTTTGAAAAGTATTTCGATCTCTGAAGTTTCTAAGTATGTGAAACAAAAAAATCCGAAAGCTTTGGTTGTAGTTGATAATACTTGGGCAACACCGCTGTTCCAGTCTCCAACAAAATGGGGAGCTGACCTTTCGCTTCATAGCGCGACGAAGTATTTTTCGGGTCACAGTGATGTCATGGGCGGGGTGATCTTAACTGATCGCGAAGATCTACATGAGCAGTTAAAGCAGGATCGCTTTTTTGTGGGTTGTATTTTGGCTCCGCATAGTGCTTGGCTTTTGTGTCGCAGTCTTCAGACTCTTCCGCTCAGAATGCGTGAGCATGAACGTGTGACAAAAGACATGGTCACTTTTCTAAAAGGCTTTTCAGAAATTCAAAAAATTTATTATCCCGAAGTTGATGGCACGCAGTTGAAATCATACGGCGGCATTATCTTTTTTCAATTTCGCAATGACCTTAAAAATAAATATCCTGACTTTATCAAGAGACTTAAGCTTTTTAAAACGGGTACTGGTATGGCAGCTGTCACTTCGATGGTGGCGCAACCTTTCACTGGCAGTCATGCTTCAATGAATGCCGAAGAGAAATACGCTATCGGTTTGGATGAAGGCCTTGTGAGACTTTGCTTTGGCTTTGAAGATCCGGATGATTTAAAGGCAGATCTGACTCAGGCATTTAAGTCTCTTAGTCTTCCGCTGGGTGAAGCTTTCGAAGGGCCTTCAGCTGAAGCTTAGATCAAACTCTGATTTAAGTGACTCAAGAATTTTATAAGAATCAACTAACTCTGAAGGAGCGAAAACTCCTGATGCTTGGACTTTTTGCTTCATGAGTTCAATAAGAGTTTGAACCATGATAGCGGCAGTAATCTGATAAGAATCAACACCAAAAACTTGAAAGCGTTTTTCTTTTTTGTCCTTGTAGAGAGCTCGAACTCCCACCATAAACTTAGCTTTTTTTCGATCGGCTTCATCTGGACCAGGCCGCGGGGTAGATTGATGTTTTTTTAAAATGTCATCGATTGATTTTTTTTCTTCCCTTCCACCAAATTTGATCCAGTCATCGCCTTTTGCTAAAATATAGGAACCCGTAGTCTGAGCTCTGTGAGTCTTTGAGAAAAAAACAACTTCGGGATATGGCGCATAGACCGCCGTATTCATTCGCGGATCAACACCTTCAAATTGAATTTCAAACTTAATTTCGCCGGGGACTCGTTCGACCCACCTACCATTTTCATATCGGTAAGCTTGAAAATGGCGAACCAGTTGCATCGAGAGCCTCGTGCCTGGAGAAATTTTAGGGCTTGGGAAGAAGTAGAAGGCCGATAGATCCACGATATCCTCGTGCTTATCCACAAAGTGTGATGCCAGTGCATCAGCGATAAAGGATTCAAAAGCACATGCGTGCATGAGAGTTGCATGAGTATTTTTATTTGATTGATAAGATGAGAAAACAAAAGCTGCCTCACCCGTGACATCGAGATAAACAATTTTTTTTGAAGAAATAAACTCCAGAAGCTTCGGAGCAAATAGCCCAAAAGGCCCTGCGCAGTTAAGTATGTATTTTATTTCTTCAGGTATTTTCTTGAGATCATGTGAATCTGTGAGGTCCATTGCAAAGAAAGGGATAGACCACTCAGAAGAAAGCTTTTGTAACTTTTCGGAATTACTTCCAGATAGGTAAAACTTGATATTATTTTTAAGAAGTTCTTTCGCCACGAGTTGACCTGTGTAACCCGTGGCGCCTAACAAAAGAATTCTACATTCCATTGAATAATTTAATAGTTGTGAAGTCAGCGAAGAGCGAGTGAAAAACTCGAAAGGCTTCTTTTAGTTGATCCTGATTTTGAGCATCAGGAAACAATTTATTATAAGTTGCCAAGTTCCAGGCCTTTCCACTTCCTTGTCGATAGTCACGAAATTCGCGACTATACTTTGTGTTTTTGCTATCCGTTAAAACGATTGGAACCATTTCTTTTCCCGGCACCAGTGGGTCTACAAAGTCCGTCGGTAAAAGCGACGCAAAAGTTTCGGCTCCGAAATTTGGGCTGTCAAAGAAGTTTGGAAGATCGATTGTCGCAGATTCGCCTGTCACTCCATTGCGAACTTTTACTTTACCATTTACGGCGTGTCTCAACTCTTCAAATTTTGTGTTGATATATTTTGAATCCCGCATTGTATATCCAGAGTTGAAAAGCCAAACTCCTCTAGTCACGCGATCTTTCGCGTTTGCGTCCTTCCAGGCAGCATTTAACGCACCTAAAGCATTTTTGAAATTTTTAAACGCATTGGCGACATCGCTTTGATGGCCCGGGATACGTACGCCGACAACATCTTTATATTTGGCGGATAAACTATTGTGCATTTGTTTGGCCGTAATACCCTCAACTCCGTTTATAAACTGGCGCGGGCCGTTACTATCAAGTCCGTACATCCAGCCGATTTCTGAAAATATATCCAGAGAGCCATTCAAGCTGTACGCTTGCATAAATGTCAGCTGCGAAATTGCGAAATACATATTCGAAAGAAGTAATTGCTTCTCTAGTTCGCCAACTCTTTTATATCGAATCAAATCATCGGCTAAAGTTTTTGGTCCAAAGACAATTTTTTGATCCCAAACAACAGGCTTAGCTTTGGGTCCAACATCGAGCAATTTGAGCTCATCTTTCGCAGACGTCATAGCGACCGCTAGCTGGGCAACGAAAGTTTGAAAGTCGGCTAGACTATCAAACTCCTTCGCGACTTCAATTTCAGTCGTATTGCCTTCTTTATCTTTTACGTCTCGAACATAGGGTTGAGTTAAATAGTCAAATCCAACTTCCCAACTCTCATCTGGAAAATCAATATTCATTTGGCCGGCAAAATTTTTAAAAGCCGTAAGACTTAGAGTGTGTGCAGGATGGGTTTTTCGGCCATTAAAAATACCGATCATTTTCCAAACAATTCCTCGCATTGTTCGAAGAGGAATTAGTTCCAACGCAAAAAGTTTCGTATCTGTCTCTTTAAACGAGTGGTAATTCAACTCGAGCTTTTGTAAAAAAGCCTCTAATTTGTCGGTATTCGCGCTTAAAAGCTCTGGTTTATTTGCAGGTGGTCGAGATGCCGATGTTATCTGAAAGAACTCCTTTGAAAGAGCACTGAATTCCGCGCTTGCAATGACTTTTCCGTCAATTTCTTGAGCGGGCGCTCGCTGACTCTGTATATTGGCGGCAATTTTTTCACTTTCTGAAGGAGAATAAGGATCTGCGTCCGCAGCCGGAATTTTTGGCGCGTTTTTCTCAAAGATCGCGTAATATTTTTTAGGGTCCATCACGCTAGAAAATTTTGGTTTTGTCATTGACCAAGCTGAAGAAGCAACTAATGCCCCGCTGATCGTAAGAGCTAAAAACTTTTTATTCACTTTCAATTCCTCCATAAAAATTTCTAAAAAAATTCAAACTAAATTAAAATTACATTTTATTCTGTGGCTGCATTACGGCTTTTTGCGATCCCATAATTAATCATATCAAAATGTCGAGAGTTCAGAGTCATGAATGGTTGAATAAATGGTCCAACGACCATTAAAAATGCGAGGGTACCGACCCCGATTGGTCCGCCGAGAGCCCAACCGCTTGTAAACAGGATCACTTCTAAAAGCATCTTTGCCTTAAAAAAGGACCATCCCCATCTTTCAACGATGGTGATGGCAACAAGATCCATGATACGAATGCCGATTCCGCTCATGATAATGAGTGAAGAAGCATAAGCGCACAAGAGAACTCCCAAGACTAACATCCAGGAAGGATGTAAAAAGCTCATTGTCAGTTTTTGAACTTGAAGCCAGTTCCAAAGATCAATTAAGCAACCCACAGAAAAAGTTGTAAAAAATGGTGTGAGCGGCGGAGTTTTTTTATTCCACAAAGACCAGGTTGCCAAAAATAGAATTGCAACAATACCTGATGCAATACCAATTGTAATTGGAAGATGCTTTGTCATACCAATGCAAAGTACGTCGAGTGGATCCGTACCGAGATGTGAATCAATAAACAATTTTGCACCGACTGAAAATAATAAGCAGCCAGCGAGATAGGTCAAATATCGAGTTGCGCTCGCTTCAAATTGTGACAGAAAATATTTTTTCATCAAAACCCCTCGGCTAGAAAATTGTGTCTCCCAAGATTTTGTTGGGGGGTCATTTTAAAGTAAAGGCACAAGGTGTTGGAGGTAGTCTTAAGATTGAATGAACTCGAGTGTTCGGATGCTTTCAGTTTTCTGGCAGCTGCCACCAGTTCGCCGTCTGCGGTCTCAGTTGCAGATGGCAGATATCGGCTTGCCTGACCCAGACTCTTTAAGATCTTTTCTTGAAGGATTTCTTTAGGTTTGCTATATACCCAGGCTGTAAACGGGGGGCTTATGCTAGGTGGATTCTACTGCCGAGTTTTAGTTAAAAATCTGGATCATGCGAGTGAAGATTACTTTACTTCATTTTGTTTTGAGCACGGAGCTCAAGGCGTTTTTGAAGACCTTGCATTTACTCAACCTGATCTCGTTTATCAGGCCGAAGTTCGTGAAACCGAAAAAATAAATGTGAATGTCATCTTTCCGGAGCAACCACCTGAGAACTTTTTTCTCAAACTTCAGGTCGAGTTTTCTGAAACCACAGCAGAGCGTTTTGTCGAAGCCAACCGCGATTGGCTCGAAGAGTGGAAAAAAGGTTTTGAACCATTTTTATTTGTGGATCCGTTTTGGATTGTACCGTCGTGGCGAACAGCTCCGAAAGGAGCAAAACAAGTGATCACGATGGAGCCAGGCATGGCTTTCGGAACTGGAACTCACGAGACCACTCGGCTGGCGGCTCATCTCATCGTTAAGTATTGGAAGAATCCAAATAAGGCTATCGACGTCGGAACAGGCACCGGAATTTTAGCGATCATTTGCGAGAAGATGGGCGCCTCTGAAACAATCGCGGTCGATAATGATCCTGAAGCACTTCGTGTTGCGCGTGAAAATATCGAAACGAATCACTCAAAAAAGATTCAGGTTTCAGAGAAAAATATTTCAGAAGTGAAAGATCAATACGATCTTGTCATTGCAAATATTATCGATGGTGTTTTACTCAGTATGAAAGAAGATCTTTTTAGAATTCGTTCTCAAAAAGGCCAGATCATTTTATCTGGCATCTTAAAAGAGCGTGAAGAAAAATTTATTGCTGACTTTTTAAAGGGCTCAAGCTTAAAAGTACTCGAGCGCATTGAAGACGGTGAGTGGACAGCTTGCCTGATTGAATCTTAAATCATGCGAAGATATTGGGTGCCTCAAGAAAGCATTGCTGAGAATCAAGTGAGCCTAAGGGGCGATGTACTTCATCACATTCGCGATGTCTGCCGGATGCGTCTACAAGATCGATTCGAAGTTTTAAGTGAAGACGGTAAAGCCTACTTGGTTGAGATTACGTCAGAGACTAAAAATGAATCGATTGCCAACATTATCGAATCTCGAAAAATTGAACCTATTGCAAAGCCGCATGTGATACTTGCGCTGAGTATTCCGCGCTTTAATGTCTTTGAAAATGTTCTCGAAAAGTCAGTCGAACTGGGCGTTCATTCGATTCAGCCTTTTTTTAGCGATTACAGTTTTATTCGTAAGCAAGAAGATGTTCTTGATAAAAAGATGGCGAGATTTCAGAAGATTATTCAAGGAGCCACTCAACAATCGGGGCGTGGCGATTTTATGCCAATTTTACCTGCACTTTCGCTGACCGAACTGCTTAAAAATTTTAACCGGGAGAAGGAACAGGCGAGTCTTACTCCTGGGAGCCTCGTATCTGGTTTATTTGCTTATGAGGGCGAAGCAGAGACGAGTTTAAAATCCTATCTCCAAGAAATTCTTCAAAATTTGAAAACTTCACCTGAGATTCAGAAAATTTTTGTGTTTGTAGGTAGCGAGGGTGGATTCTCGATACAAGAGGTCGAACTGTTTAAAAAATACTCTTTAAAACCAATAACTTTAGGATCTCAAGTTTTACGTGTTGAAACGGCTTGCGTCGCACTAGTTGGCGTCATAAAGTATGAGCTTGCAAGCCGAAATTGAGGGCTAAGAAGTTCCTGGGAGGACTTATGGAATTATTTGAAGATCTTGAATTCAAACCGATTACGGAGGGACTTGGTTTTCACAGAAATGCGACTACGCCTCAGCCCTCTCAAACTCCTGCGCCATCTCCAAAAGCGACGATTGCAAAGGCGCCTTCAGCTCCAAGTCCAAAGTTGGCTCCAGAAACGAAAAGTCTTAAGCCCGCATTTGTTCCAAGTTTGAAGCCTGAATATAATTTCTTGGATGAAGAGTCTTTAACTGAAACAAAAAAATTCGCGCAAGAATTGACCCAACCAAAAGTAGTTCCTGATCGCACTAAAATTTACGATCCAATTGGACGTAAAGAATATTCAACTCCTCAGCTGCCAAAAAGCAGTGAAGCTGCAAAAACAGCAAGCTTTAGTATTCCCGTTCCGGGAGCAGCAGCTTCGCTCAGTGCTCTTCGCAATCAAACAATCGAAAAAAATAAAGCGACACCACAACAAAAAGCGGCAGCGGCACCTGCGCAACCAGCCTTTGCTCTTCAAACGAAAGTGGCAGCGGCTCCAGCAGTTGCAACTTCTAAAACTTTGAACCTTGGTAAAACGCGGGTTGAGACTTTAGTGACTTGCGTACCTGCTGCAATTTTGGATTCGGTTTTTGCAATTGGTGTAAGCCTGATTTTGTTAGTTGGGGTCTTACTCGTCACAAAAGCAGATCTTGTGGGCCTTCTTTCAAATTCGCAAACAGATCGTTTTGTCCAGGTTCAAATTGCGATTTTATTCGCGATGGTTTTGCAAATGTATATTTTGCTTTCTCGCAGTACAATCTTTGGACAAAGTATTGGTGAATGGACTTATGACATTCAGCTTGGTACCGACGAACAA
Source organism: Bdellovibrionales bacterium (assembly GCA_043739525.1). Lineage (GTDB taxonomy): Bacteria > Bdellovibrionota > Bdellovibrionia > Bdellovibrionales > JAMPXM01 > JAYTQQ01. The sequence goes on along the minus strand of JAYUEB010000522.1, from coordinate 2,284 downwards.
AAAAGAAAAGCCTTGTACCCTGTTCAAGTTGTTTTTCGCAGTTTGCTTTTTATGGTGACTGGCTTTGTGTTGATTCCGCTCTTATCTGAACTTCTTGGACGAGATCTTGCGGCGCCTTTAACTGGGCTTCAGCTTCAAAAAACCACTCATGAGCAAAAATAAAATCTTTCTAGATTGGAAAGAACTTTCTGAAGTGTTGAGTTCCATTCGCACTGGCAAAAGAGTCGTTTTCACAAACGGCTGCTTTGACATTCTTCACGCTGGCCACGTTCATTATTTAAAAGAAGCAAGAAGCCTGGGTGACATTTTAGTTTTAGCACTCAACAGTGATGAGAGCGTTCGAAAGCTCAAAGGTGACGAACGCCCCTTGCAAAATCAAGAAGATCGAGCCGAAATTCTTTCTGCACTCGAATGCGTTTCCTATGTGACGATTTTTGATGAACCAACTCCACTTGAAATTATCAAAGTGGTTAAGCCTGATCTGCTTGTAAAAGGTGGCGACTGGCCCGCTGAGAAAATTGTCGGTAATGATTTTGTCAAATCCTATGGCGGAAGAGCACGCTCACTCAGTTTTGTGAATGGCCGATCGACGACTGCGATTGTTGAGAAAATTAAACGCCTTTAGAGATGAGCCTAAAGGCGCATACCTAATTTTCCGCTGAAAACAGTGTCACGATAGTGATCAACTTCAGCACTGATAAAAAAATCAGTGAGGCGAACATTCACGCCCAACAAAATATGAAGGCCTGTTACGCTTTCACTTTCTTGGTAGCCAGAATCCGTAATTCCTCGAGGGCCACCGAGAAAATCTCCAGAGCTCGTCACCGATCCCAGTCCAGAAAAGAGAGCGACGCGATTGACGTTAATCGCACCAACAACATCCGCGCCGATGGTTCTGACAGAGAGTTGGTTTCCGATATTGCTCGAGTTTCCGCTTAACAAAAGTGAGAGACTCAAAGGTAAATTATCAGCTTGGTAAAACGACCACCTGAGCTGGCCACCAAACTGCGACATCTGAATCGTTTGTAGATATGGCGTAATATTAATAAAAACATCGACGTTGTTGTAGAGGCCTTTGCCGATTGAGATCGAACTGTACGAAACATCCGACTGTGCAGCGCCAAGTTTACTTCCAAGATTTTTGAGTTCATCAGTCGGTACGCTCGAAACAGAGATTCCAAATTCAAGACCTGAATATCCACCTAATGGATAAGGGTCAGATAAAACTTTATTGCTAGTTCCGAATCCGAGAATGCGCAAACTTTCTTCGCGATCTGACTTTGTTAAATTTTGAGGGATATCGATTGTCGCCCACGAAAGGCTGGGAATTAAAATGAGTAATAAAAAAAGATTTTTCACTTGAGCCATATCCTATAAGGCACAAGTGAAATTTCAAGTCAAAAAGGTCAATTAGGGATTAATGCTAGCGCTTTGGCTACCAAATAAGTTCTGGAGATCGCCGAGATCTTGGCTGGCGATTGCCTTGGTGTTGTTATCCGTCGAAGTATGAACGATTCCAGTCAAAAGATTAACAAATTGGACAAAAAGCTTTTCAGCATTTGTTGGAGTATAAGATGAAGTGCTTACTTGTCCTGGTCCAGTTGCTGGCGGATTCATTTCAAACTGAGCGTATTGTTTTGTCGCTGTATCTAAAAGCTTTAAAGCCTCAAGATGAAGACTTGGAGTTGAGTTTCCCGCACTCAGTGCCTGAGCCAAAACATTGACGGTTCCCGGAGTTGTCACGTCTGAATACATGTTGAGATATTTTTGGCTATCCGTTTTGACGAGATTGTTTGCAGTGTCAGTATCAAGTATTGTTACTAAAGCTGTGAAGCTTCTGATGTTGATGACTTGGCCGTAAACATAAACGGCGAGATCTTTCATCTGAAGGCGTGAGTCAGCCATCATCGCTGCTGCAACCGTGAAGTAAACTTCATCAGTGATTTGTTTTGCTTTATAAGTTGCTACGAATTTTTGAGTCTCAGCTGTGTTTGGTTCTTTTAATAAGAGGTTCTCGTAGAATTTAACCGCAGCACTGGTTTGAGCGGCCGCAATGGCTCCTGCTGAACCACCACCAAAAGTTGTTGGAGTTGTTGGAGCTGAAGGTGCCACAGGAGCTGGTGGAACTTCTTGGTTAGCAAGAGTTGGAACAACCGGCACTTGAACAGGAACTTGTGCGGTCGCATCTGGAAATGGATTTACAGTTTTTTTCTTCTTTTTCTTTTTCTTGTCTTCAGCTGATTTTGTTTTTGCATCAGTCGCATTCGCCAAAGCTTTCATATCG
>JAYUEB010000521.1:0-3992 GCA_043739525.1 Bdellovibrionales bacterium | reverse complement strand
CTACGTGAAAAGTCTCATTCTGAGATGCTCACTTCCGCCATTGAGCATGCTTTTCAGACAAGCGGACGAAAGCCTCAGGAATTAAAGCGTCTATGCGTTGGAGTAGGTCCAGGTAGCTTCACGGGAATTCGTGTTGCCGTGAATGTTGCTCGCAGTCTCTCGTATGCACTCAAGCTTGATGTGATCTGCTTGGATAGCTTTGATCTGCTCGCTCTCGGTGTCGATGCCACTCAAACAAAACAACAAAATCTTTTGGGCCTCATAGATGCTTATAATAATGAGCTTTTTTGTGCACGCTTTGAAAAAATAAATGCGCGTTGGAAGAAAATATCGGTGTCTCAATCTAGGACGATCAAGAAGTTAACAGCTGAAATTCTGACTCCACATCTTTGTGTTGGCGAAGCTTACGATCAATATGAACCCTACTTTTCTCCTGAACTGAAAAAACTTTTGATTCGTGAAGCTAAAGTTGAACACTTTCCGAACGTGAAGTATCTCGGACTAAAGTCAGATTTTTTCGATTTTTCATCTCAGCCTTTGGCCTGGAATCAGGTACAAGCCCTTTATATTAAAGCCTCAGCTGCCGAAGAGAAGTTGAACGAAAACAATTAGTTTTCGTGCTCTTAACTTGCGGGGCTCTTCTAAGTGAAATTTAAATCGCTCGATCACATTCACGCAAATAAAATTGGTAATCCAGCCGGCAAGCTTGTTATCGCCACTGGTGGCGGTAAAGGTGGAATTGGTAAGAGTTTTATCAGCTCAAGCCTTGCTATTTCACTCGCGCGCATTGGTAAAAAAGTAACTCTTATTGATCTTGATCTTGGGAGCGCAAATCTCCATACATTTTTAGGCGTGAAAGTTCCAACAAATTGTATTTCGGATTTTATTTCTGGGGCAGTTCCTGATCTCAATGATATTTCTGTAAAAACAGAAATCGATGGCCTCAGATTTATCAGCGGCTTTAACGATTCACTCAACATAGCAGATCTTGGCATTGATTCTAGAGAGAAGTTGAAACGTGCCATTCAAACTCTATCGACTCCTTTTGTTGTCTTAGATTTGGGCGCAGGGACCTCTGAAAATACTCTCGACTTTTTCTTAAGTGCAGATCAAAAGATTGTCGCTGTCGTTCCAGAGCCAACGAGCATTGAAAATGCTTATCGCTTCATTAAAACGGCTTACTATCGAAAATTGAAAGAGGCCGAGTCAAATTTGGGAATCACTAAATTGATTGAAGCCGCTATGGATAATCGAAATCAGCTGGGCATTAAGTCCCCATCTGACCTGATTCACTATATTTCTAAAATAGATCCAGTTGCCGGTGCACGATTAGTTGCGAAAATATCAGACTTGCATATAGAATTGGTGCTGAACCAAGTGCGTTCGAGAAATGATATTGAGCTTGGCACCTCAATCAAGTCTGTTTGTCGAAAGTATTTTGGTATCGAGGCATATTTTGCTGGATACATCGAGTTCGACAATGCCGTTTGGCAATCTTTAAGAAAAAAACGGCCACTGTTGCTTGAGCATCCTTACAGTAATATTGTCAGCCAGTTTATGGAGATTACAAAGAACATAATCAACGCGAAAAACGTAAAGGTTGCTGTATAAAATGATCGGGCGAAAAGAGTCGACAAATTATTACGAGATTCTGGAAGTCCGTCCAGACTCCGCCCAAACTGAAATATACCGTGCATATCAAAGGGCAAAATCGACTTATTCTCCAGAAAACCCAGCTCTCTACAGTATGTTTAGCCCAGAGGAGACTCGTGAGCTTTTAAAGCTCATTGAAGAGGCCTATTCAGTTCTCAGTAATGCTGCGCTTCGAAAAAGCTACGATGACAATTTACTTTCAAGCCGTAGCGGGATTGAAAAAAATATTGCAAATTTCATACGTGATTCAGGCACTCCGGCAGGAGTATCGGCTGAACCCGTGAAATCAAACTACGCTCACGATACTAAAACAGACCTCTCAGATTCACAAAAATTTCAAACTCTTGAAATGACTGATGACTATGTTGTTCGTCGTAAAGATGGTGTATCTCAGCTTCCAGATGGTTACGGCAAAACTTCACTTTCAACTTATAAAATTGATAAGACAAAAGAAGAAGAATTCGCCAAAGCAGAAAATATGGATGGCTCTTTTCTCAAAAGTCTTCGCGAATATAAGAACCTCAGCATCGAACGCATTAGCGATGCAACTCGCATAAGCCGTACCTATTTGCATGCAGTTGAAGCCAACGATTACCGTGAGCTTCCTGCTCCTGTTTTTGTTCGCGGCTTTATCGTGCAAATTGCAAGGCTTCTTAACCTTGATGAGAACAAAGTCGCGAACGCCTATATGCAGATATATAAAACCAACAAAAAATAGTTTTGAAAAAATCTCAGCAGCTTACATTTTCTCCTACACCCGAAATGCTCTCTGAACGCGTTGATAAGGCTTTAGCCAGCATCCCTGAAATTGGCTCTCGCTCTCAGGCCCTTAAACTTTTGCAAATGGGCGCAGTTCGAAAAGCAGGGAAGATTATCAAGCCCTCTTATAAAATCTTAGCCGGAGATATTCTAGATCTCGATATCCCCAGTATTGAAACTGAACACCTCGTGCCTTACGATTTTCCACTCGATATTGTTTACGAAGACAAGGATGTGATCGTTTTGAATAAGCCGGCCGGGCTTGTCGTTCACCCAGCCTATGGTCACGCGCAAGATACTTTAGTCAACGCACTTCTAAATTATACAACCGATCTTTCTCTTGGCTACAACGAAAAACGCCCAGGCATCGTTCACCGTATCGATAAGGGGACGAGCGGACTTCTTGTGATTGCAAAGAATGACAACGCACAAAGAGTACTGGCAAAACAATTTCAAAAAAAAACCACTCATCGTATTTACTATGCAATTGCCTACGGAATTTTTAAAGACAAAGCTGGCACCGTTCAAAGCTTTTTAAGTCGCCATCCTGAAAATCGGCAAAAAGTGATTTCAACACCAACTGAACCTGGCCGGCACTCTGTCACTCACTATCGAGTCATCGAAGAACATAGCGGAATATCTCTCGTCGAGCTGAAACTTGAAACCGGCCGAACCCATCAGATTCGCGTCCATCTCAGTGATTTAGATCATCCGATATTGGGAGATGTGACTTACGGATCCAGTCGCCGAAGTAAAAATTTGAAGTCATTGAAGATTCGAGGCTTCGTTGACCAGATGTCGCGATTTGCTTTGCATGCAGCAGAATTGGGATTCGATCATCCTACGACTTCTGAAAAAATGACTTTTAAGGTTGGCTGGCCTGATGATCTAATCGAGCTTGTCAAACTTTGTGGATTTAGCCCTATCACTTAGAATCGTTTGGTGTAAGGCTCTTGCGAAACTTCCGAATCGCCGCCACATCTTTCGCGCTATCTGAAGTCAGATGGAATCTTGTGCCATCGTAATCAAGCTCAAATTTAAATTTAAAATCTTTGCTTACGGTTGGCTCGCATTCACCGGATTTGTCTTTTTGCAGATATTTTCCACCTGAGCCAGTCACGACAATTCTGAGTGGATCCTGACTCGAAACTGCAAAACGATCGGGTATAATTTCGTAACAATAGCCATTGGCCAGGTCGCCTCCCGCTAGATTTCCTCCGAATTCTAATTTGTCAGTAAGCAATTGTGTTTCACTTTTTTTAGCGTTTTTATCAAAGAGTATCTGAGTAAACCAGACGCTGTAGGTTCCCGCGTGCATGTCTCCTTCCATACAAAAAAGTTCGGTATGTTTTGCTTTTGTTTGATAGGGCTCGCATTTTGCCAAAGACTCAGAGCCGCTGTAATCGATTTTCTTCCACTTATCGCTGTCTTTTCTAAATAAAGCGACACCGCCAAAGCCATCGGCGTGTGGTTCACAGCCCCTAAGAGAAACTACGAGCTCTGGTTTTCCACTCCCTGTAAAGTCTCCCGGGAAAAAGGATTCAAGATTGAAATTTTCTTTTGTACCTTTAAATCCTGTG
>JAYUEB010000520.1:0-4005 GCA_043739525.1 Bdellovibrionales bacterium | reverse complement strand
TATCTGATTCCAATTTTTCAAGCTCAGCGGATGTTGGTCCGATTTCGATTCCAAAAAATTGTCAATTGCGCCAAGCGGCCACACAGTTTGTAGATCCGGTATCTCATAAGCAGGAATTCTATTTTAATTTAGATATTTGGAGACAGCTCGATGAAAATCAAAAGGCAGGATTGGTCCTTCATGAGATTATTCTCACAGAGGGCGTAGAGTCTGGTCAGGCGTCTTCTAAAAAATCGAGATGGCTGAATGCCTTGATTTGGTCAGATGGGTTTTCGCAAATTTCAAAATCGGACTTTTTACAAATAGTAAGAGATAGGGTTCAGTTTCGATTTGAGGATCACGAGACTTACTGGATTGAGCTATTTGATGCCAAACTTGTTCCTCACAAAAACGAATTTTGGCCAAATGGAAATCCCATGCACGTTTATACAAGGTCAAATGTGAAAATGTGTCGGAGTGATTTTTGCTGGCTGACGGCTTACAGCCTTGACGGTGCGCCCAACTTATTTTTTAGGGATAGCGATGCTCGTTATACAGGAGTGTATGTATCAGGAGGAACGGGCACTTTGCTTGGTCAAAGTGTTGAGTTTTACGATTGGATCTCTTTTTATAATGACGATAAAATTGAATACTTTTATCATTTAAAAAAAATCATATGGGACCGGTACGATGCGAGCTATATGTTAGGCGGATACATTGGGCTTGGCCGAGAGGGCGAATTTCAGGTTGCAGGAACAACTGAGACAGACGAAATTAAAATCTCAATTACTCTAGGGGGAGCTCTCTACCGAGCAGGTTCCTCAGTGAAAATGCATGAAGAAATCGATTTGTATCCAAACGGAAATGTAAAATGTGCTCATTTTCATGAAGCTATTTTAGCTAGACAGGCCTCTAACAACCAGATGATTTCGCTTTCGCCGGGTCGGCTTTGTTTTGAGCCAGACGGTCGATTTAAAGAGATCATCCAGTAATTTTATTCCTAGATTAAGACAAATCTTGCTGAGCGCCCTGAAGCTGAAAAAGGAAGTATACGATGATTCGTATTCCTTCTTGTTTCGATTGTTGCAGAGTGTTTGTCGGTATTAAGAGGTCGATGATGAAACGGGTGTCGTCTCGAGAGTAGACCGAATCTTAGAAGTAACTCTTCAGCATGGCCATCACTGCGATTGCCATTACGAGAGTCGCTATCCAGCCCAAAATTTTCAATGTAGTTGAAATCTTAAATTGTCCCATAACTTCTGTTTTTGAAGCCATAAGCAACATGACTATCATGATTGGAACTGAAATCACACCATTGATGACAGCACTCCAGTACAGCGCTTGTATCGGATTGAACGATGTGAATCCGAGGGCCACCCCTATCAGCGTTGAAACTACAATCACCGCATAGAATTTTTTTGCGCGGGTGGGCTTCTGTTCTAAGCCAGATCTCCAGCTAAAAGTTTCGGCCATGGCATAGGCAGCGGAGCCAGCCAACACAGGTATAGCGAGAAATCCAGTTCCGATAATTCCTAAACCAAAAAGAAAGAATGCGAAATCGCCAGCGAGTGGACGAAGAGCGCTTGCCGCTTGCTCGGAAGTTTGAATATCGGTGATTCCGTTCGCGTGAAGAGTGAGTGCTGTGGCGAGAATAATAAAGTAAGAGACGATATTTGAAAATCCCATGCCGACGTAAGTGTCGACGTCAATTCGCTTCAAGGCTTCTGCGGCAAGATGAGGAGAGTTTTTAAGCGCATGTGCAAGTGGATTATTTCTTTGTTCTTCGACTTCTTCTGATGCCTGCCAGAAGAACATATAGGGACTAATAGTAGTTCCAAATAGCGCAACGATTGTCGTAATGTAATCTTCACTTAAACTTATATTTGGCAAGAAAGTACTTTTTAAAACTTGACCCCAGGGAATATGAATCACAAATGCCATCGCTACGTAAGCAAGAAGGCTGAGGCTTAGCCATTTCAAGATGCGCACGTAACGATGATACGGAATAAAGACTTCAAGTACGATAATTAAGACTCCAAAGAACATGGTGTAGATATGGGTTGGTCCACCGACCATCATTGTAAGACTATTACCCATGGCAGAAATATCGGCGGCGATGTTAATGGTATTTGCAACTAGCAGGGCTGTAATTAAGAAGTAGAGAATCGATTTCGGAAAATGCTTTCGTATATTTGTTGCAACGCCATGACCGGTGACGATCCCAATGCGAGCACTGATGACTTGTATCCCCACCATAAGCGGATAAGTAAAAAAAGCGACCCAAAGCATATTGAGACCGAATTGAGCTCCGGCTTGGGAGTAAGTTGCAATCCCGCTGGGATCATCGTCGGCGGCTCCTGTGATTAGGCCGGGGCCGAGCTTTTTGTAGATTGGTTCGTTTGCCATCAGCTCAAAGCTTAACAAGGTGCTAAGCTAAAGAATAGCTTTATAGGCAACAAAAGCTTTTGAGCTTATTTAGAAGAGAAGCAAGTCATTTTGATCAGACTTCTGAATTCGGGCTCCTCAATAGAAGCCTCCGCAAGTTCAAAGCCAGTCGTTTCAGAATCGCTTCGGTAAATCGCGTGTCCGTATGATTCACCTGATGCGCCAGAAACCTCATAAGATAGTTTTAATTCAAGTTCACGATCCTGAGGATCTTTATTGGCAAAATCTCGAACAGTTCCCGTAACAGCGCGATATCCCAAAACCATTAAAATGGGATGAGACTTGTTTTGTGAGGTTTCGTATCCCATTTGAACTTGATCTAAAACGCGATGAGTTCTCTCATCTGTCAACTGGCAGCGAAGCGTGTTCGCGATAGCATTCAAGGAGCCGCACATAACTAATGTGACAAAAAATAATTTTCGCATGAACCTTACTCCTGAAATTTGAAGCTAGACATTTGTTTTTTGATCCAAGAACTTTGCGCGACTACATTTGAGTAAATCATATCGTTTGTGCATTGGTATGACTTAGGATCGGCAGGGTCAATATCATTTGCGGTCAGGCGCGAAGTGATTCCAACTAATTTCAGGCCAGTCGGAGTTTGCAGATATGCTGGGCCACCTGAATCTCCAAAGCAAGGGCCGCCACCGCGCAAATTAACTGTGAGCTCGGAATCATTGAGGTGCGGATTTAAAATATTTTGAGAAATTTTTCTGAGAGTGCCGAGTCCATCTTTTGAATCTGGAGAAGAATTAGTTTGTCCGTAACCCGCAAGCGTGAGGTATTCGCCAGTCGTCAAAAGATCTGATGCGTCGGCAAGAGGGACCGGAACAAACTCGGAAGGCGCGGGTGCCTTCAGTGTGAGAATGGCAAGGTCATTCCAGGTGGTGCCCTGAGCAGCTCCCGGAGTATAGTTATCGGGTCGAACTTGATCGTGTAGGGTAATTGGGCCGCGTCCATCTGAAAAGTAAATTTCAATGACCGCCCAGCCTGGGCCCAAACAATGCCCGGCCGTCAATACAACATTTTGTGCAATGAGAACCCCTGAGCAGGTAAAAGAAGCGCGAGCAATTTGTCCGTGAATGCGAACGGTCGATTTTGCAATAGGATCTTGAAGGCCAGAAACTTCTTCTCCGCCGATGATCTGCGGCCCCGAGTTGGCCCTTAAGGCTATCAAAGTCAAAAGGCTAAAAATAACGAGCTTCACTCAATTCTCCTTTTTAACTGGTACCTTCACAATCGCGGTCACCAGCTTAAAAGGAGACTCGAGTTGCGCTTGGAGGTCAATTCTTTTCGACGAATGCTTTGAGTTCTTTGATATTCTTGATTGGGTGACTTGAGCTCACATTTTCATCTAGTTTTTTATCGAGTTTGGTGTCTGTCGTCACTTTGCCATCTGAATGTATATCAAAGACATAACTGCGATCCCAAGCGTCTTTCGGGCCAGACGGAGGCTCGAAGTTGAGAATGGCAAGGATTCGCGCGGATTTGTCGTTTGATTTTTTTGGATCCATGGCGAGTGCTTTGACTTCAGATAGACTCCAGCCTGGCTCGACACCTGGTAGCGCAAAAGAGTCGAGA
>JAYUEB010000519.1:0-4008 GCA_043739525.1 Bdellovibrionales bacterium | reverse complement strand
AGTTGATTCGTAATCTTTCAAATCTGATCGACAATGCGGTCGAGGCGATTGGTCTTGTTGGCAGAGTCGAAATCGAAATCAGTTCCAATAAGAACATTTTAAAAATATCAGTGAAAGACAATGGTCGCGGTATTTCCCCAGAAATTATCGACCAAATCGGAGTATCACAAAAAAGCTTTGTAAAAACTGGAGGGACTGGTACCGGAGTTTTTTATTCGCGTATCTTTGCACGCTCAATGGGCGGCGATTTGTTTATTGATTCTGTAGAAGGCGAAGGTTCGATATTTAGCTTTGTGTTTCCGCTCCATGAGAAGCTCTTTATTGTCTCAAAAAGCAAACCATGGGTGTATGTGGACGACGATCCAATGGCCCGATCCTTTTGGCATGAGTTTATTTACGAAAAGGGCTTGAAAGATTTGGATAAGCTTATTTTTTCAGATTCGCAATCCTATGAAAGGTGGTCTAAAGATAAGCCGAATCATGTTTTATTTTCAGATTTCGATTTGAATGAAGAAAGCTTTGACGGTATGGATCTTATTGCCAAGGTTACAGCTAAGCATGGTGTTCACCAGTCATTTTTAATCACAAATACCTATGATGACCTGAACCTGATTCGGAGAGCGGCTGAGACCAATGTGCGGATTATCCCTAAAAATAAATTATTTGAATTCGCGATTGAGTTAATTTAGCGCCAAGCGCGCTAGGCGAGCAATAGATCGCGGAGCTTATCCCTTGCAAAAACGGCTGTACCAAAATGGAAATAATGCCGTCACCGTCAAAACTGCGATCTATTCGAAATTTGTTAGTTTTGAAAACGGCCATGACGGTCGAATTGAAAATTTCACTAAAAAGTGTTCTGGCTTCGCTAGAAATTTCTATCTCGGTTCGTTAGCTCAGTCCTCACATTTGATCGATGTGCTTTTTTAATCTTGAAGTCCTCCCATGATCACAATTTAGTCGACAGTGCTAGAGATTGAGCACCGGTGCTCGATCTCTAGCACTCTTATAACAAACACATTTGTTCTCGCAGTTTTTGGCGCTAAGAACTCAGCTAAATATCTTTTTAATGACCTCCCATCGAATCACTCAAAACTGGACAAAGCATCGTGCTTTTAACTATTTGTCTCGCTTCGTGCCAGAGTCACATTCTTTTTGAATATGAGCCTCCTTGCGAATCATCGCAAATGCCATAGGAGGCAATATGAAAATTCAAGTTAAGCCGTGGACCGATAATCGAGGATTTAATTTACCGGAGCATGAGCTTCGCGAAGTTTCCAAAAATTGGAACGAACAAACGTGGGAAGAATATTTAAAGACCATCGAGAGTAAAATTTCCGGTAAGTTTTTCTCCCCTGAAATTTACGACCTTCTTTGTGACGGGCTGACAGAAAACATCTTCTGGCGTTCGAGCGAATTTTCGTCTGATGAGGTTCTGGAGCAAATTCAAAGTGCCATGACACATCTTCCTGAGAAGCAAGCAAAAGTCATCGAGCTTATTTTTTGGCATGGCAAGAGCCAACACCAAATAGCCAAATCGCTAAGAATTCATCAAAGCTCGGTTTTCAACTTAAAAAATCGCGCCATTAAAAATCTTAAGATTTCTTTGCAGAAATTACAGGGGGCGGTCAATCCGCCACTTATGAGGGGTGAGTGTGAATTTGATCATCCTTCAGTTCAAGAACTGTCTGAGGAAGTTTGCGAAGTTATGCAAACTGAAATCAACAGAAATGAATGCCATGTAAGTTTCGAAAGGGATCAAAATGAATAATTGCAATTTTGAAAATATGTCTGTTGGCGAGATCATTGATGTCGCTTTGGATGAAGTCGAAAGAGAGATCTTAGAACTCTATTGCTGCCATGGGTATTCAGTGAGAGGTGTCGCCGCAGAAATGCGTATGTCGTCTAACGAAGTAAGAAGGACAATCAACGATGCGCTAGTAAATTTGAGGCCGATCATTTTACGTGTTTCCGAAGAAATCCCAGAAGACTCGGACGACATTTTAGATGAGGAAGAACACATCATCGTCGAAGCATTTCGAGAGGAAATGGAGACTCGTGGTGTGTGTATGCATTCTTTCGCTGGCGAAGGTGACCAATGAAATACCATGCCTCTGAAACTTCGTCGCAATCCGTGGGCACATTGAAAAACGGAGTCGGTCAAAATGCATTAGATTTTCGGATTCGGGTCGACCACTACCAGGCGATTTTGGCTGATGCACTCATGGAGCTAACTGCGCCGGAACGAAGAGTAATTTTTTTAAGATACTGGGTTCCGTGCAGTATTGCGCAGGTATCAGCGGAGCTTCGTGTTTCATGGGAGACAGCAGATCGAACCATTGACGCCGCAGTTTGTAAACTAAGAGCCAGCATAAAGCGGCATCGCCTCTATGAAAAAACAGAAAGTGACGTGATTGCGGCTGTAAAGGTTGCGAGTTCAACCGGATGAGCACTGCAGGTGGCAGTAATCGAACAAGTCGCTGAAAGAGCAAGACACTTTTCAAAATCGCGGCAAGAAAATGAAAGAAATTCGGGAGGAAGAATCGTGAAATTTATTATTCGTGAAATTCGAAGTTGGTTAGCAAATCTGATCCAGCCGCGCGCTGAGCTCGACTGGCACACATTTGAGAAACTTGAACGCAAAAAAACAATCTCTGTTGAGAGGAGTATGCACAATGTATGATCCTGAAAATTTCTCTGAAAGACATTTGATTTATTCGGCTCCCACTAGCGACCGCCTTCGCTCTCGTGAAGTAGGTCATGCGTTTCGAAATGGTTCCGAAACGCATTTTGAAATGAAGCTAAATATCATGCCTGGTACCAAATTTTATTTGGTGCCAAATAAACGTGAAGGACCCGACTACAGAATTTACAGCGGAAAATGGCAGGCTCATCATAGGAGCTTAAGATTTTACCGCGATGTGGGGTCCGGAAACTTCAGTCATGACAACGGCTATGTCGTCCTTGAGTTCCCGGAGCTCAATCAGTGTTTCTATATTAAATTTGAGCCTTTTGATATTCACTATTATATGAATCGCCCCTCAGTAGCGTGATGCCGTCAGTGCTTCGAACGATTTTGGTCGAGGCTTTTTTTTTAAACTAAATTAAGGAAACAATTTTATGCAAAGTACATTAAGCCAAGTCGAATTAAACATCGATACCTCAAAGAAGAATTCGGTATCCACGAAACCGCGAGTTGGAGCCAGCTGGTTCATGCGCCTCATTCAAAAGAGCGATATTTTATTGTTGCTGATGTTGTCGCCAGATTTAGCATTTGGAACTGTTGAGAGTTCGCTTTCAGCAGTTCAAGAAAAGCTCGTGGGGACACTGCTGCCTCTCGCTGCAATCTGCGGTCTGGTTTTTGCGGGCTTTAGCTTTGTTGCTGGACGACCCAATGCCCGCAATCATCTCGCACTCGCTATCATGGGGGCAATCATTGGTTTTGGGGCCGAGTCCATTGTTTCACTCATCAGAAGTTTAATTCATTAAATCTCATCAACTATTTACAAGGGGATCATTCAATGCTCAAAACGTCTGAGGTTTATAAATGCCTAGATAAAAAGACTTTAATTTTTGGGTTCGAGATGCTCGATCTGTTTTTAGTTTTTTCTGTTTTGGCTGTTCTTAACTTTGTTTTGAGTGGTGTTCAGTGGAAATTCGCTTTCACTTGGGGCCCGGCACTAAGTCTCGCTGCTTTTTTAAGACTCAGTAAAACAGGCAAGCCCGAAAACTACCTTCTGCATTACTTAAGATATTATTCTTCGCCCGGCGTTCTTGAGTGTTTCACTCAAGCTAAACCTCGCCGGTATTTCGTAACTAAATCTAACAGGGAGTGAACTGATGTCGCAAGCCTTAGCCGATAAATTGCAGATCTGGGGATTTGAAGACTCCAAGATCATTTATAAAGATTTCTCACTTGGTCTGCTACTGAAGTTAAAACTCCGTGATATATCCTGCTCGACCGATGAGGAGCTCAACACTCTTCACTCTGCCACGTGTGATTTTCTAAAC
>JAYUEB010000518.1:0-4022 GCA_043739525.1 Bdellovibrionales bacterium | reverse complement strand
TTTCGATGCCCAACAGTCTATCTCACATAGGCGACCTATTGCCCGGCATGTTTCTGGCAAACGAGCCAGACTTAACCAATCAAAAACGGGGTACAAATGAAAGCACTTCTCACAAATCTAATCTTCTTAACTCTTGCGGGGGCCTCAGCAAAGGCTGGAATTTTGAACTATAACTGCAATGTCACAGATGGCAACGGCACAGAGCAAGATATCGTTATCAATGGTAAGAATATTTCGCTGACGAGCACTGACAAAATGAACGGCATGACCTTTTCAGCTGTTTTAGATCCCAACTATCGCCCACAAGCTTCAAGTATTGAAAAGGTTCGATTTTTAGGAACCGAATTGGGAAATGGCAGACAAGTTGTCTTACCAAAAACTATGCTTGCTGGAGTCGCCTCAGGATTTATGCAAATTCGCGGAACCGAAGATGGCTATTGGTCTGCAGACTTTAAATGTGTTCGCAAGTAACAGAATATAAAAGCCTGATCAACGCGTCAGGCTTTTCTTTCGAAGTTTTTCACGAAACCAATCTCTAAAAAGAATCTTCCAAAAGGCGACTGAAACGGGATCACCACAGCAGGTATCTTCTCGTGAATGCGATAGTCCTCACCCACTAAGATAGATGGAAGGCTTGCCTCTATTCCCATATTCAATTTCTCGTTCAAAGTTGCTTTGGCCTGACCAAAAATAATATTTAAAAACTCACCCGCACTTGCTGTCACATCAAGCGAGTGGCGATTAAAAGACTCACCCATTAATCGCTCTGCAATTCTAAAAAACACTTCGCGTCTAAAATAAATAAGTACGGACCCCGCAAATCGATCATTTTGGATTTTAATTTGTCCGCCGATATGAAAAGAATTAAATTCGCCCGCAGGCTTTAAGATAGGTTTGCCGGCAATAACGTCTACATTCGCCTGAAGTTTCAAAAAGTTTTTTGTCGCGTCAATAAAAGGCTTTATAAACTCAACATCAATCTTGATTCGCTCCTGAGTGGCGCTGTTTTGAAGAAGGTTTGCGGCTTCTTCTATGCTTGTGATGGGATTCATGATTTTTAAAAGTCCATCTTCTTTTAGTCTCGGAATTAAATTTTTTGGAAGGTTCACAGATTTAACCAGTTTTTGTTGAGTCTTAAGTTCCTTTTGAAATAAGAAGAATGGGCGATAAGAAGTCGGCTGAAGACGCACGACTTCTTTCAAATCAAAAACATGAAGCGGATAGTTGAGATTCAACCAAGACTTCACAGCCTCTTCAAACTTTGAAAGGGTTCGATGATCAAGGACAGACGGCAAAGTAATAATATGCAGGCCATCTTTTTCTTCGGTTAGAAACAAGTTATTCACAATCACCTCTAGATACGTACAACATTTGTGATATTTTTAATCAGATTTTATGAAGCGCCCATTTTGAGACGCAAGCTCCTCGTGTTAAGAACATCTTCAGCACAAGCTTAATTGTAAATGTGATCGACACTATTCACGAGATTTTTATTCAAAGTGATTTAGGCTGAGACAAACTTTCGTTATCGGTACTCATATTTAATTTGGCTGCGCCAAATTGACTCATCTTTGAAAATGAAATTCTATTGAAAAAAATCTGAATTTTGCTTTTTCTGAAAATGAAACGAAAGCTCTCGTTACTCATTTAGCGGACGTCATGATGCTAGATCGAAAGAGAAGGCCAAGATACGTCCTATTTAACAAGGACGTATCCTAAAGAAGTTTCTAGAATACCGTGCGCAGTAGAGCAATTAAAAATAAAATCGAAACTGGCACACCAAGAAGCCAGCCAAATATGTAAGGCACGACACTTCCACGTTGCGTTTGCAATCCGCCAAAAACAGGGACACTCGATTCTACCGTTTTCTTAGCAAACGGACGTTGCACATTTGTATGTGCGCCTGTACGACCGCCAAGTGCTCCGCTGATCAATCCAATAAGTACAACAACAAAGAGCATGAGTCCCGCGTCGCCAACAGCATGGGCCGTCTTTTCGCCTGCGCGTTTCATTGCAACATCGAAATCACTTTTCATTTGAGTTACTTTTGCATCAACTTCCGCGGGGGCAAGTCCAGACTGATAAGCTAAATAGTTTTTTGCTGAATCGGTATCTCCTCGTATAAGACGAAGAGTTAAACCCTGTAAAACTTCCGAAGGACCTGACTTCAATGTCATATTTGATAAAGCTTTATTAACTGTGTCTTGAACCATTGGGTTGGTTGATAAACTTGAAGCCCCCTCACCGACTGCTTGTGCGGCTTTTCCGAAACCTTCAGCAACACCTCCGATGAAGTGACCTGCGCCAAATACCAGAGCTACAATGAAAACAGACGCTATCACCAGGCCATTTGCAGAGCCTATTCGAGAGGTCATAAATCGAGAAATGCGAACTGCGAAGTAGCCGCCACAAAAGAGAGAGACGACGATCGAAAGGCCAAGCCAAAGTCCCGCGCCAGTTGCAAGTGCTGATCCACCTTCTTCTTTATTGATCAGACCCTCTGCTGTAAATCCAGCTATTCCGGCCCCTAGAGAACTCAATAGCAAAAATACGACAGTTGATACAAAGAGTCCTGCGATGATCGATTTCCAGCAAATAAGATGATGGTGCTGATCGTTTACAAGACGCTCTTCAGTAGGCATTAGGATTTCATTTTTAGACATTTTTTTCTCCTGATAATGAATTAACTTGGTTATATTTGTTTATGTCTTTTCTTTTCTTTTTTCATATCTCGTGAATGATTTCAAAAATCACTATTTTGAAATTCTCTTAATCGACAATTTTCCTTTTTTCTTAGACGTTGCTTTTTTGACTACAGGTTTAGCTTTAGACTTTGAAAATAGATTTGAAAATTCACTCAAACTCTTAGTAATCGAGTTCCAATTCGATTTGGCTGATTCTAGCAACTCCTTAGCTTCGTTCATTCCGGTGTCGGATAAATGTTTTGCCTTGATCACAAATTCTTCTGAATCTTTTTTAATTCTCAGAAACTGTTCTTTGAGGGCTGCGATTTCATCGGCGGTAGAGTGTGAATTTTTTTGATCTTGTTTTTGCATTTTTCTCCTGACGGCAATTCGAGTTACTTGTTTTCTTTCGAAAGCTCTATTTGCAAAAGAAGTAACGTACTTAAAGGCTTTATATTGTATTTGAGACATCTTAGACGAAATAAAAACCGCCTTCTGACACGCGATCAGTCAGTTTTCCCCGCTCGGACTTTGGTATCTCGAGAAGAGCACTCCCACCATGGACCTCAAATCACCGTACAGCTCGCACAGGTCTTGCAGACGTCGATGCGAGGTCAAAATGTTTAATGATATAACACTACGTAAGGGTCAGCCTGACAACCGGCTCAATCAAGAAGCTTTTCTCATAGAATTTAAGAAAAACTTTGAGGATCCGAGCTTCGATAGGCTTTCAAGTGAAATCGAAAAACTCGGGAGGCAAGCGTGGCAAAACTATCAAGAGCACCACAAATCGCCCCGTACTTTGAAAGCCGGCCCAGAGTTTCAAGACCCTCATTACGATTTATCTGTAGATTGGTTTGAAACCCATACTCGTTTGGCAAAGGCCACACTCGAACAAAAAATTTCGAAGTCGAAAATTCTGATAATTAATGCTTCGCCTCGCAACGAACATACTTGTCCGGGAGAAGAATCAAAGTCCTATCGACTGACCGAGATTGCAGAGAAATTAGTTTACCAAAATGAAATGACCTGTGAAGTGCTCGATCTCAGTCGCATGACTTCCGAGTTCGGAAAACAAATTCATCCGTGCAAAGCTTGTGTATCAACGGCTATGCCTCTTTGCCATTGGCCTTGCTCATGCTATCCCAATCATAGCCTTGGCCAAACAAAGGATTGGATGGCCGAAATTTACGAAATGTGGGTCCGCGCACACGGCGTCCTTATAATTAGCCCTGTGCATTGGTATCAAACTCCGAGCGTTTTAAAGTTGATGATGGATCGCATGGTTTGTGCCGATGGTGGAAATACCGACCCAACTTCCACACAAGGTAAAGATGC
>JAYUEB010000517.1:0-4028 GCA_043739525.1 Bdellovibrionales bacterium | reverse complement strand
GAAAACCTTGAGCGTGCAAGCAATCTCGTAAAAGCTCTCGATACACCTCCTTTTCAAGTGTTGATCGAAGGTAAAGTTGTAGAAGCTAGCCAAACCTTCAGCCGTAATATTGGTGTACAATGGGGACTTTCTGGAGGGCAATTTGCGACCGGCGCTCAAACTTTAACTCCATCTCTGAATATCGCTCCGACAACGGGTCTTGGTTCAACAGGGGCGAATCTCAATCTGACTTGGGGTACCTTCGACGCGCTTGGAAGTCTCACAGCTCAACTTCAACTATTTGAATCAGAACAGCAAGTTCGAGTCGTGTCTTCGCCTCGTATCGTTACGGTCAATAATGAGGCTGCAAATATTTCTCAGACATTGAACGTCCCAGTTCAGACGATAACTGCTCCGTCTCCTGGTGTGACACCAACAGTGACCTACGCATTTCAACCTATCGAGCTTGCTCTCAGAGTGACTCCACAGATTACCGCAGAGAGCGACGTTCTCATGTCGATTGATTTAAAGCGTGAATTTCAAGTGGGCGTTGCTCAAGGTGCTATTCCTGCGAATATCAATAAGAGACAGGCTCAAACAAAAGTAATGGTACGTAATGGACAAACTGCGGTTATCGGTGGAATTTACCAGGCAGATAATCAAACAGATGAGCAAGGGGTTCCTTATTTGCGCAACCTTCCCGTAGTGGGTTGGCTCTTCAAAAATAAGGCTCGTCAGGACCAGAAAAACGAATTATTATTATTCCTGACACCTCGAATTTTGAATGCTGAAACGACTGCGAGAACGGGAGAGGCCTTGTGATTCAAAATGGGATTCAAAATGGGACGCTTGCTAAAAGCTTCCTCTCAGTTTTGATCCTGAGCCTTGTTTTAGGTTGCGGGCAGAAGGGCAATAATACCGCTGGCCTCGTCATTAATCTTCGACCCACTCAAACCTATCTGTTGCCAGGATCAACCTCAACCTGCCTTGATTATCAAGCTTATAAGGTGGCTCTGCTTGCCGCTCGAGCGGGTGGGACCTCGACAGCACCGGCCCTCAGTACGTCGGCAAGTAGTCTCTGGGTTACGTTTCCAGCGTTTACGTTAGAGTGGGATTTTGATATCACGCTGACCGTAGCCTATATGGTATTCACAATTTCCTCTCCTCAATTTTCTGGCGGAACTTTCACTTATACCATTTCTGGAACTGAGCTATCGGCATTACTCGGTAGAGCTTCAAATAGCTTTATCGGGCAAAAGGATATGCTCAACTCAATTGGAATAACAGATCCAAACTCGCCTGCTACTAAAATGATCGTGAGCAATGATCCAGCAAGGGATTGCGGTCCGACCAAGGTGAACGATATTTTGGGTGGAACTTGTGTTAACTTCCCCAAAATTTATTCACCTACTTATACCTCGTGCGGAATTCAAATTGGCGGAATATCAATAGCTAATAAAAATGCTAATCAATTCACGGCGCCTTTCACATTGAAATTAATCGGCTATTCGACAGACTCTAAATTCACAGTTACTCCAGTTCAATCAGAGGTTGACGGTCAGGTCACTTACGCAGGATTTCAATAAGACAAGTGTTGAATCTTGCTTTGGCCGGGACTATAAGACGGCCTTATGGACTTATTCGGCCACGCATTTTCAAGCCAAACAATGCATCTTCCTCTCGCCGAATCTCTACGCCCAAAAAGCATAGAAGAGATGTTCGGTCAGGCCAAAATTCTAGGTTCGACTTCACCTTGGATTAAAATTTTTGAATCGGGACAGATTCCAAGTCTGATACTTTGGGGGCCACCGGGTACTGGCAAGACGACCCTGGCAACACTCATCGCAAAAAAAATAAATGCAGAAGTAGTCTCAGAAAATGCGATTGATCTTGGTGCAAAATCTTTGCGTGAGATTGGCGAATCGGCTAAGCGTCGGTTGATTGAACATCAAAGAAAAACCCTTTTATTTATTGATGAGATTCATCGTCTCAATAAATCACAGCAAGACATCCTGCTCCCGTACCTTGAAAAAGGTCAGATCATTCTAATCGGAGCCACAACCGAAAATCCAAGTTATGAACTCAATGCCGCTCTGTTAAGTCGCTGTCGAATTCTTGTTTTCGAATCATTAAGTCTTGCAGATCTCGGTCAAGTTTGGAAAAACGCCTGCGCATCAAAACAAGTAGCCGAAGAAAAGATTCTTGATCAAGAAGCTCGTCAAATGTTGTTAGAGCTTGCGGATGGAGACGCAAGGCGACTGCTGAATATGTCAGAACTTATTTTTTCGGCTCGAGAGTCGCAAAATCAATCTCTCCAATTTCCTCTTAACAAAGAGGGACTCGGTAGCCTCATTCAAAGTTCGAGTCTTCGATATGATAAGAGTTCAGATCAACACTATGACGTTATTTCTGCATTCATTAAAAGTATTAGGGGTTCTGATCCTGACTCGGGAATGTACTATCTTGCCCGAATGATTAAAGGTGGAGAAGATCCGATCTTTATCGCAAGAAGACTTGTTGTGCTTGCAAGTGAAGATATCGGAAACGCCGATCCAAGAGCCCTCACAATTGCAATATCAGGATTGCAGGCATGTGAACTTGTCGGCTGGCCAGAGGCTGCCATTTCTCTCGCTCAAGTTGTGACCTACCTTGCGTCTGCTCCTAAATCTAATCGCAGTTACTTGGCTCTCAAAGCCGCGCAGGAACTCGTTGAGCAGACGGGGACTCTTCCGGTTCCTCTAGCCTTGAGATCAAGTAAGACTCAAGCGATGAAAAATCTCGGTTACGGGAAGGACTATAAATATTCGCACGATTCCGAAAAAGGTTATGTTCGTCAGGAATTTTTACCTGAGTCTGTCAGAGGCAAAATTTTTTATGAACCTTCTGATCATGGTTTTGAAAAAACCATCAAACAATATTTAGAGTGGCTCAAAAATTAATAAGGCCGCTTAAAAAGGTCTCTGAGCAATAATACAAAAGCAAGACTCATCACCTTCAGGAGCTTTCGAGTGTTTTGTATTTGAAGGAATTTCGATTCGGTCGCCTGCACGTAACAAAAGCTGATTGCCTGAGATATTCATAAAAAGACTTCCAGAAACAACCATTCGAATCTCGTCAAAAGGATGTCTATGATCCAAAATCTTGGTGTTTGCCGGCAAAACTTCCTCTTCGATTTCGAGTCCCTCGCCCGCAAAAATCATTTTAATCTGTTCTTTTGTTGGAAGTATCGGCGCTTGCCATCTCGTCACGATCATATGCTCTCCTCGTCGTCAGATACGCATAGCATAGTTTCCCCAGAAAGTTGATTTTTCGAATTTCTTCGCCTTTTCTGCACAGAAAGCGCTCAAATCAGCTACATTTTACGAATCAAATTAAAAAAGCGTTGACGAATTTACCAAATTAATAGAGTTTCAGTGACTCGTCTTCGAAGTTTTTCGTTGTGGGGGCATAGCTCAGCTGGGAGAGCATCTGATTTGCATTCAGAAGGTCGCAGGTTCGATCCCTGTTGCCTCCACCAATTTTCGCTTCGTGATTTAAATCTTTCTAATTCGATGATTCTTGAAACTGCGAACACCGCGGACTCCACTTCGCCGTCCGCAGTCGTGAATCCCGCTGAACGAGCCTTCGGCTCTGTCGCGTGATTCACTCCTACGCCGCACACTAAAGCCTGCCTTTGGGCAGCCTTTGAGCGCGCAACGTGGTTCGATCCCTGTTGCCTCCACCATTCTAAAAGCCAGCGACTTTTAGAACAGAAGATAAGTAAACGAAATCACAAACGAATGGTTTCAAAGAGTTACAAGATCACGCACAAAATCGAATCACACAACATCACAGGCAATCACGCTTGTGATCTTAGTAAAGTCTGAGTTGAGTCTTACTGAGAAGTCACGGTTTCAATAGCAGATGTATCCACTTTAGTTTGAATCAAAGAGCCAACTTTAAAAGAGAAAGAGGCTCGTTATGAATCTAATTTTCACACCCTTAAGATGGCTGATCGAATTCACCATTATTGTAGGCCTTGCTGGCGGATTGGTGGATCTCACCAGGTC
>JAYUEB010000516.1:0-4029 GCA_043739525.1 Bdellovibrionales bacterium | reverse complement strand
TAACTTTCGCGATCACAGTTCCTTCGATGAGTTCTTCGTTTTCAGCAGCACGAGAAATATCATTCCATGCTCTGAGCATATCTGCTTTATCTTTCGATAGAACAACCATGCCATTTTCGTTTTCGATACGATCAATATAAACTTCGATTTGCTCGCCTGGCTTAATTTGTCTTACGCCATCTACAACTCGGAATTCATTGATTGGAATCAAACCCTCAGACTTATAATTGATGTCGACCAAAACATAGTCGGTTTGTACTTCAACGACTGTTCCCTGAACAACATCGCCTACTGTAAAATCTTTTTCTAAGATGGAAGCTTTGAAAAGATCATCAAATTTTTCTTTGGCAGATACTGCCACAGGATCTTTTGTTAGAACTTCTTTATCTGCTTGCTCAAGCATCGCAAGAATTTTTTCTTGTTCGAGCTGAGCCCTCGTGAGATTCACTTTACCGGACTTGGTTTTTGTTTTTGTTTCAGACATCATAGGGTTTGTTTCTTCCTCCTTTGCGAAAACCTGCTTCTGCAAATTTTCGAACCCAAAATTGACCTTGCCTTATGACATATAAGACGAGGTTTGAATCAAGAGCTTATTAGTTCTATTCGCTTTGTTTATGGCGAGCAGAGTAATCATTTATAGGGGTGCCACTTCGAATGTCAAACCTAAAAGCCTGATTATTAGAAGAGATTTCACAAAAATAAGAGATTTTCACTGTAGCGAGCTGCCTGTCCGCGCATCAGGCAACAGATTTCCGTTTGCCCGACCCAAAACTCAGAGTTTCAGAGTCTTTCGAACATGGTCCTCGACCTTTTTAACCACTGCCTCGAAACTCATCTCGGAGTTATCCACAACCAAAGAGTCCGCTGGCACCTGCAGCGGCGCTGCTTTGCGGCTAGTATCTTGTTGATCCCGAATTTTCTGCTGACTAATGGTTTCATCAACACTCTTGCCCTCATCTTTGGCTCTTCGCGCAGCCCGATCCTGTGGACTCGCCGTGAGATAAATCTTAACGGGAGCATGTGGAAATACCACACTACCGCAGTCCCGACCTTCTGCAATCAGGCCTTTGACATTCAAAGCACAACGTCTCTGAGCATCGAGCAAGGTTTGGCGAACCAGAGGATATTGGCTAATGGTAGAGGCCAAATTCCCGATGTGTTCGCGAAAAATTTCTTCTGTGACGTCTTGGCCTTTTAAAAAAACGTGAGTCATCTTCTCGCTCATTTGCACCGACCAAATCGCAGACAAACTGAGCGAGGCCATTAAATTTTCATCGTGAATGTCCACGGCTTCGGCATGTGCAACAAAAGCCAAACCACGGTAAAATGCACCGGTTGAAATCCAGGCATAGCCAAGTCTCCGCGCGAGCTCTCGACTCAATGAAGACTTACCGCTCGCCGCGGGGCCATCGATCGTGATGACAGGAACAAGGGGCCGACTCAAATCACTCATAGCTGAGCTCCCAGTTCTGGTAAATTTTTCGAGGCCTTCCGAGCGTCTGGCGGTGCGATTTCAGAACCCAGATCCAAAACTTTTCGAAGCGCCAAAATAGCGGCTCGATTTTCATGCATGAGCCCGACACTCATACGTAAATGTTGCGGCAACTGATAAGCTGAAAGTGGTCGTAAAATCACGCCAAGCTTAAGGAGCTCCTGATAAATATGTTCCGCATCTGTGCCGGTATCAAATAAAACAAAATTGGCTTGAGACTCAGAAAAGGAAAGTCCCATGAGAGCCAGTTGTTGATAAAAATAATCCAAACCTTGCCAAATCAACTGCTGAGATTTTTGCATATATTCGGCATCATCAAAAGCAGCCACTGCAGCGACTTGCGCGAGGCTATTCACGTTAAAGGGTAAGCGCATGCGATTAATGAGATCACAAATGGTGGGATGAGCCATTAAAAGCCCGAGTCTCAAGCCTGCTAGTCCGTATACTTTGCTGAGAGTTTTGAGAACCACAAGATTTTGGTATTCTTTTAATAGCTCCACTGATTTTGGAAAGTCGGTGGCTCTCACAAACGAATCGTAGGCCTCATCAAGAACGACAATAACGTCCGGAAATTGTTTCATTTCTTTCAAGAAGTTTTCGATCTGGCGATGATTTAAGTAAGTTCCTGTTGGATTGTTTGGATTCGCTAAAAAAACCAGACGAGCCCGTTCGCGTTGAGGATGATAATTGAGCCATTCCACAATTGCCGTCAAATCGATTGAAAACTTTTGAGTCATCGGAAGTTCAATAATTTCAGCACGACTGGCGCGTGCCCTCAGCTTATAAGTTGCAAAAGAACAATGACTTGTCAGAACGATTTCGCCGGGAGAACAAAAAATTCGAGAAAGCAAATCAATTAACTCATCAGAACCATTACCGAAGCAAAAGAAGTTCTCTGAAAGCCCAAATTTTTGTGCGCTGGCTCTGCGCAACTCAAAACAATTTGAGTCTGGATATAGGTTGAGTTCGGGCAAACTTTTTTGAATCGCCGCAACTGCAAGTGGCGAAGGCCCCATAGGGTTTTCGTTACTCGCAAGCTTGTAGACCTCTTTGATTCCAAATTCGCGCCGCGTTTCTTCTATAGGCTTTCCTGGAATGTAGGGCGCGAGAGATTGTATATCAGGTGAAACTTTCAATTGATCCCCTTCAAAAAGTCTTTCAAAATGCCCTCAAAAAGATTGAATAAATGCTTATTAGGTCATAAAGTAATCAGTTCTGGTGCTGCTCTCATATGAGTAGTAGCAAGCCTCGGGGATATGTTCAAGATGCTGAATGCTCTAAGTTTGAATGTCGGAGAGTTTTTTGCTGAAAGCAGCACGAAAAAATCATGGTTAATCAATAAAAAAAGTTTGACGGATGGTGTTCGGGAGTGTTTGCAAGATGTTGCGTCACCGGAACAGAAGATTTCAGTGAGCTACTTCGTTTCTCAAAACGCTCGCAAAAACGCACATGCCGATTTTGATCACATCGCTTTTTTTGTAACGAGCGGATTCGAAAATTTATTGGGACTTAGCATTCCTAAAAATCAACACGCTTTTTCAAGATCATCAAAAGTCGCATCTAAATTAGATTTCACAGATAGCACCTTCGGCATTAACGAGCGTACCGATGCCTCGGGCAAAATTATTAAGTCAGTCGATGTTGCAGATCTTGAATTTATTTTCTCTAAACTTCAGCTTTTATCCATCCGCAATGTTGCAATCGGTTTTTTACATTCGAATTTAAATTCTGAAAACGAAAAACAAGTCGCCGATTTTTTTAAGAAAAAGGGGCTTCAAGTTTTTTGCTCTTCTGATGAAGACAAAAGTCTGAAAGAAACTGAGCGTTGGCAAAACACTCTTTCTAGAGCGCGCATGGACTATCGCCAAAAACTTGTCGAAACGCAGCTCGAGTCGCTTCGCGCTCAATTCACAAACCTCGAGATTCAATGCTTGAATGCGACTACTTCAACGAATAAAACTTTTTCAAGCTTTCCACTTGATACGATTCGCCTTGAAACTTCGGAAGCGCATTTGCACCTGGGACTTGAAGATTTTTTGGTGCGAGACCCAAAGGGAACATTTGAACTCGAACTCTCAGCAACTTCGGTCATTGCGAGCGGATTTTTTAATACGCCTGAGTTTTCAAATGAAACAACCTCATACGATCCGGGCCCCATGATCATGGGAAAATCATTTGTTCCTACCCTCATTGATTTTCTTTTTGCGACTGGAGCACTCACCCAGGTTGAGAACTTCGGATTAACTGCGACCGCTGCTGATCGAGCGAAACCACGCATTCTTGAGTCCATTTTAACTCTTGTCCGAAACAATCAAGAACGAAAGCACATCGATATTCAAAAAGAGATTTTAAATATCGAGAAAATTCTTGGGTATCGCATCTGGACCGAAGTTTTAAAGCTTGCAAGCTTTAAAAAGCTCAAAGTATCTGGGCCGCTCGCGAATAGCCTTTTAAAGGTAATTAAAAACTATCGCCCGCAAGGGATCGAGGTCTCGCTATGAGCGATACCGATCTTGGCTTTTCAGTTCACTGGAATC
>JAYUEB010000515.1:0-4051 GCA_043739525.1 Bdellovibrionales bacterium | reverse complement strand
CGTATCGGCTATAATTGAAAGGTACTTTACCTACACGCCCTACTCGGACACCCTACTCAAAATGACTTAAACTATTGAAAGCATTGAAGAATTGGTAGGCCGGGTTCTGGAACCTGCAATCTTGACCGGGACCATGATTTCATTGAGCTTTTTCAAAATTCCAAGCATCGCATTTTCTCTATTGTAGCCCCGCTTTATCAGCAAGGCCACTCTATAAAGGAAATCTCAGCAATGACTGGAATCCCATATACAACGCTCAACACCGAATTGAAAAGAAACAAGGTGCAACTGCGGCCGAACAAAAGTGTCAGTCCGACGGTTGTCTTCCAGCAGAAATTTAAGAGCTCAACGCCACCGCCCTACGGATTCACCTACATGGGTGGCCAGCTTGAAAAGGATGCGCGTGAGTACTCAACCTTACTTGTGATCCACCACCAGTGGCAGCTTGGTCAATCGGCAACGGCTATCGCCAATCATTTAAATAGTAAGAAGCTAAAATCTCGCAGTCAGAAGAGCTGGTCTCGAAACGTCATACTAAACATTATTGAACGTCTTGAAAATAAAACCGTTGTGATCGAAAGAGGTTAATTATGAGTCTGGATAAAATTTCGAGTTTTGCCATCACCGTTGTCATCATGGCTGCTATGGCCGGAAATTTGGACCGTCTGAATCATTGGGTTCAAGTAGCCACGGCTAAGGTTCTTTGGGAGTCGCGGGCTTCCGCTTGGGGAAGCCCGGAATTTTGGCCCGAAGAAAAACAAAGGCTCAACAAAAAAAATAAAAGAGACCAACGGGCCTTGCATAATTAAAAATTCTCATTTTTTTTCATCGAGCATCGCCCTTATAAGACGAATTTTGGTTTCAGTTGACGTCGGCATATCCAGCAGATGCCTAATCATGGTTTCAACTGAGCTATTAGATTTTTCTTGCGATAACTTTGTGTTTTTGCTCTTGGAAGCCAGCGCAACATTTTTCTTATTCTTACTTCCGGGTGGTCTGCCACGACGCTTAGTGCCCGCGACCATTGAATCTGTTTTCAACGAAATCCTCCGATTGACAATTAAAGCTAGTGCTCTCACTGAATTTAAACTGAAAAACAATCATTTTTAGATTTAAAGCGATAATTTCGAAAAGTTTGCAGTAAGACCGCATAATTAAAAAGCAGGAATTCTTCCTATAAAGCGGTATAGTAAACAGACCTAGGTCCGGTGAAAACTTCTTCACCTTTGTTTCCGCCTGCAAAGGGACTTGAAGAGAAGCCTTATATCAGTGAAAACCAATCAAACGTCTCGTGCAAAACCCCAAACCAACGGGAATATCCAAATCACACTGTAATTTCAGGGGATTAAGAATTCCTAAGTTTCTTCCGAAGCAGTCCAATAGAAGGATTTTGATTTGAGATTGATGAAGTTTTTTTTCGCATCATTATCAGCGATATGTCACTCTGTCGTTTACGCGGCAGAGCCGTTCGTTTATGTCGTAAAGGCAGGGGACACGAGCTCTACCATCGCGAAGAATCATATCGGCAAGCCAATCTTTACAAAGGATGGATCACTTTCTAAACTGCTCATTTTGAATCCTCACATCAAAGACCCGAATTTGATTTTTCCTGGCCAAGTTTTGACGATTAATTCCGCTCGTCCGCAGACTCCCGTAGATCAACCAAGAGAACTATCTTCAAGCGATTCTGCTGACACAACTCAGACGCCGCCGCTACAAGATCCAGCTCCAAAGACTTCGCAGCTTCCGACAGAAGTAGCTTGTGCTACTGAGCCAAAGAAAAATCCTGAGTTCTGGTTGTGGATCGGCACCGGTATGAATTTTCAGTATTACAAACAAAGTATTCCTGGCATTAGTGGTGAAGCGACATTTCAAAATATTCAGGGGCCAACTTCTCTAATTCGCGCGGGTGCCCAAGGTGAAACTCTGGGGCTTGATCTTTCATATAAAGAAACCCCTGGAAAAATTTCATCTTCAAGCACCATCACAGTCACAAATGGTAACTACATTTGGCGGACACTTTCTGTTGAGGGTCTTTATCGAAAAGACGACAACTGGAATTTCCGTGCAGGCTTTCAACATCATTCAATGCCCTTTATGTCACTCGATGCGACCACTGCGATTGTGGATGTAAAGAACAACACGTTAACTTTAGCAACTCTTGGTTTTGATCGCAGTTTTAAGTTTTCAGATAAGCTTCGCGGCGAATGGCAGATGCGCTATCAGCACCCGCTTCTTTCCGGAAGCACAGACGCAACACCCTTTAGTGTGACGCCAAAGTTTGCCTTCGATGGATCAATCGGAAGTATCTATTCACTGAGCAAAACAGCCCGAGTTGGACTTTATTGGTATGGACAGTGGCACGAGTACGGTTTCAGTTATGGCCGAGGCACAAACGCGTTCTCGGGCAGTCAAACCCTTTTCTATTCGAACGTTGAGGTCAGACTTGGGCTAGAGTTTTAATATAAAAAATGAAGCCGTTTCAAAATGGTCCGCGAGACGTCTCATGGACAAACGTCTCGTTTTTGAGCTCAAGGATTCGATAAAAAGTGCCGATCAGTTCCTCAAATGAGCCATCACGTCATATTAAATTCAAATCGACTCTATTTCAGCAAGTGTTTGGCTGCGCTTGGTCTTGTTCTCATTGTCACAGGCTGCGGTAAAATCAGCGGCGAAATATCTGCCACTTTCAACAGGGTTCAGGATTTTAAAAGATCAGAAATTATCTCTAATGGCCCAGCTGTTGCTGACGGGCAATCTGAGCTTTTGGTCGTGATTCAGCTGATGAATACAGATGGCTCATCTGTGAAACTTTTTAAACCGACATATGAAGTTGTATCCGGCACCGGAGTCACTACCCAGGCTTGCACAACTTCGAATGATAATGGTGTTTCAACTTGTGTTTTGAAAGCAAACACTGCGGGAACTAAAAAAATAGCGGTCACAAATATTCAAATTCCACTTCAAGCCGAAGTCGTGTTTACCGCGCCTGTCGCTGGGAAATCTATTTTCGGCTTGATCTCATCTACAAAAAATCAAACCCAATCAAATTTTGGTCTTTCTGCATCGATTGGAAATCAAGAACCTGGGGTCGTTAAATCCAACGGGGCTTTTAAAGTCTACGGCGGCGTTCAGGGAGAGGCTTTTTCAAGATGAAAACAATCATGTTCAAAACTTTTATATCAAGTTTAGTCGTCGGAGCATTCTTTGGCTCTTTCGCCCATGCGACACCGGCAGGTTTAACCTACCAGGGGCGTCTTGTTAAAAATAATCTCCCGGTTGAAAGCTCAAGTGTGCAGCTCACGATCCAAGTCATGAGCCCTGGGGTGAACCCGTGTTTGCTTTATGAAGAAAACCATTCGCTCAACATGAGTGGTTCTGATGGAACTTTTAGCGTTAAAATCGGTGGCGGCACCAGAACCGGCAACGATAAGGGCTTTTCGCTAACGCAAGTTTTTAGTAATACGGGTTCAGCGATCTCAAGTCTTACGTGCTCGGGTGGAGTTACAAGCTACACGCCTGCGTCCACGGATAGCCGCAATGTTTACGTGAGCTTTTTTGACGGAGTCGACACGGTCGCCTTCAGTTCACCTTATGTGATTCAAAGTGTCCCGTACGCGATTGAGGCCGAGCGCCTAGCTGGCAAGTCTTCAACTGATTTTATACAAGTAACTTCTGATACCACTCAAACTAAACTCAATGATGTCATGGCGCCCACGCCTTACACTGAACTGTTGGCGCTTATTAACGGAACTACCACTCAGTACGCCAAAACGGGAGCTGCAAGTTTTACGAGTGATGTGAATTTGAATTCACATAAAATCACAGGAGTCCTAGCTCCCACGGCCAGCACAGATGCCACTAACAAAAGCTATGTTGACAGTTACGTCGGCGGTAAGGCCGCAGACACGGCCACTTTAACTTCGCTTGTTGTCGGAGACAGCGGCAAAGTGCTTTCTTGGAATGGAACTCAGTGGACAGCTACAGCACCCAGCAGTGATGCCACGAAACTTCCTCTCGCGGGCGGCACGATGACCGGCCCCATCGCGAT
>JAYUEB010000514.1:0-4052 GCA_043739525.1 Bdellovibrionales bacterium | reverse complement strand
CAAATAATGCGACAAGTTTGTAACTGCCGTTCTCAAAAACCAAGTCTTGCCACATGGTCGGAAGCTTAGGAACTTTTGGAAGTTTTGGCCTCTGAAAGCCTCCGTTTTCTTTGGTCTCGTTCATGTCGCCTCAACTGGGGTAGGTCGAAGTTTAAGCCCAAAGGTATGATAGAGCGATTTTCGAAGTTCAACGATATCACTCACCGCTTTGATTTGCCCCATTTCAGCAATCCCAATTTGGTTCGTCTCTTCGCTGACCACAATCACCAAAGCATCGGTCTCTTCAGTGAGACCAAGAGCTGCACGATGACGAGTTCCAAAGTTCTTATCAACTTGAGGGTTTTTTGAAAGAGGAAGAAAACAACCAGCTGCAAAAATACGACCCGAGCGAATAATGACAGCACCATCGTGCAAAGGACTCTGCGGCAGAAATATCGAATTGAGAACTTCAGAACTGACAGCACTATCTAGCTCAGTGCCGAGCTCAACAAAGTACTCAAGATTGATTTCCCGCTCAATAACGATCAGAGCGCCACTCCCGCGAGTCGCAATTTGAATTGCGGCCTTTGATAGCTCTTCGATCATTTGGGTCTCATGGGCCTGAGTAACTCCTGTTAGGAACGGATTGCTACCAATATGCGCGAGCGCACGACGAATCTCACCCTGAAACAGAATGACGACAATCAAGAATAAATTATTGAAAAACTTTTCGAGAATCCAATTGAAGGTATAGAGCTCAAACCAAATACTGACCAGATAGGCAATGGCCAAAATACCAAGGCCCGATAGCATTTGAACAGTTCCAGTATGGCGAATGAGAATCAAAACGCGATAAACGACCACCCACACGAGGAACATATCAACGAAATCACGCAGCCGAAGCTGCGTGAATATGAAACTTAAGTTTTCAATAAGATTTTGTACAATCACGCGGTCACTGGACCCGTATTTCCTACTGGGTCACTTCCAGTCGACTTTTTCTCTTCTTCTATTTTCAATTCTTTGCGGCCTTGAGCCTGCTCTTTTTGATTTTCGCGCTCTTTAATCACGCGCTCTCTGCGAATATCTTCGAGAGATCCGCCTCTGCAAATAAGATCAACTTCGCTTCCATCGATCGTTTCATGCTCAAGAAGTGCTTGCGCCAATTTGTGAAGAGTCTCGATATTCTCAGTGAGAATTCTTTTTGCATTTGCTGAGCCTTCGCTCACAAAGCGATGAACTTCGTGATCAATCTCTTCTGCTTTCGCTTCTGAATATTCACGATGTTTACCAGAGTTCATTCCCATAAATACAGGGCCTTCGCTTTTTTCGTAAGCCAACGGACCGAGTTTATCGCTCATACCCCATTCGCAAACCATGCGTCTTGCGATATCAGTGGCCCTTTCGATGTCATTACCAGCGCCGGTTGTGAAATCATTAAAAATGATCTCCTCAGCCGCTCGTCCACCGAATAAGAAAACAATCATATTGATCGCTTTTGATCTAGAAAGACTATGAGACTCTTTGTCTGGCAAAATTTGAGTGAGACCCAAAGCCATCCCGCGAGGAATGATCGTCACCTTGTGAATGGGATCCGTACCAGGAAGCATTTTACCGACGAGTGTATGGCCCGCTTCATGATAAGCCGTAATTTTTTTATCTTCATCACTAATGACCATTGATTTTCTCTCGGCGCCCATCATCACTTTATCTTTCGCACTTTCAAAATCAGATTGAGTGATGCGTGTTTTATCTGTGCGAGCCGCATTAAGAGCCGCTTCATTCACCAGGTTTCCGAGATCTGCCCCGGAGAAACCTGGAGTTCCGCGAGCTATACGATCAAGATCAACGGTTGTCGCAAGAGGAGTCTTACGAACATGCACATCTAGAATTTTTCGACGACCGATAACGTCTGGTTTGTTCACGACAACTCGCCTATCAAAACGACCTGGACGAAGAAGTGCTGGATCCAAAACGTCTGGACGATTAGTCGCAGCGATTAAGATAACTCCTTCATTCGATTCAAATCCATCCATCTCAACAAGTAACTGATTGAGTGTTTGTTCGCGCTCGTCATGACCGCCGCCCATTCCAGCGCCGCGATGACGACCTACCGCATCGATCTCATCAATAAAAATCAAACAAGGAGCATTTCTCTTACCTTGTTCAAATAAGTCACGAACACGGCTTGCGCCCACGCCCACAAACATTTCAACGAAGTCACTACCTGAAATTGTAAAAAACGGAACGCCCGCCTCACCCGCTACTGCACGAGCAAGTAAAGTCTTACCGGTACCTGGAGGCCCAACAAGCAAAACGCCCTTTGGAATGCGTCCGCCGAGTTTAGTAAACTTTTTTGGATCTTTTAAAAAGTGCACGATCTCTTCGAGCTCTTCTTTAGCTTCTTCAACGCCTGCAACGTCCGCGAAGCTCATACGATTTTTATTTTCAGTTAAAAGCCGAGCTCGCGATTTACCAAAACTCATGGCCTTGCCGCCACCCACTTGAATTTGCTTCATGAGAAAAATGAACATTCCCACGATTAACAAAATCGGCAAATAGTTCAGCAAGAAAGTCTGAATTGAGTTGGAGTCAGCACTTTCATAATTTGGAACCAAATGACTTCCATTTTTTTCGCCGATTTCACGCACGAGCTTGAAACCTTCCGCATCGGTATTTCCGTTGATGCTAAAGAAACGACTGCCTTTAAATTCAGGAACGAATTCGTCCTTCATTTCTCCGCTAATTTCTTTGGCGTCTGTGCGAAATGTAACGCTTTTGATTTTGTTGTCTTCAAGCGCTTGAACAAATTTCTGATAGTTAAAATCTTCTATTGTACTTTGCCGGCGATGTTGAAACATCTGGTAGAACACAAGGCCAGCTACGATTAATACGGCCCACAACGCGAGCGTTTTTTGAGTTGATCTCATCATGACTCCTTCATGCTAGACGGCAATCTAGCGAATGACCTATAGGTTAACACGGAAAGGGCTGCTCAGAAAAGGAATCAACTAAAAAACTTGTCCCAGACTCATCCGAACTTGTCTTTAAACTTGTAGCAAATTTGCCCCTAAAATCGCCCAAAAAATTGACTGTGCCTTTTTAGCCATTCAAGAGTCTAGAAACAGCCCTGAAATATCGACTAAAATCTAAACAAAATTCTCTAAAAAACCAGAACACAGCGTAATAAAATCTACGCCTCAAATCAATTCACTGGACAATTCACGGGCCTGAATTTGCTTCGCGTTAGCGATCCACTCAAACCCTGCTACCTCAAACTTGAGTTGTTTTCGGGGAGTGTCAAGGCGCTTACAGATTTCCTTCACCATATTGGAAGAATAATTTTTCTTCTGAAATTTGCCTAGGTAATCGGCGATTGTTTGGTTCTTTGCCTCTCGCGAGAGGAGTTTAAATTTTTCTCGATCTATATTCATCTCGTCCACAGCTAGTACTGAGCTGTAAATTGGTTGATTGAGCAACTCAAGTGAGCGAGCAAAGGCTCGAATGGCACCTGGACGTTTCTTTTCAAGCTCGACTAACCACGTATGTCTCATCCAATTTCTGAGATAATGAGTGTTGAGATTGCTAGGATCATCTAAAAACGAAATCACATGACGGCGAGCGTATTCCTGAATTTCTTCAGGCCAGAGCCTAAGCAGTGGGCGCACTTTAGTTTGGCTTGAAATCGACATCGCCGCTAAACCTGCCTGTCCCGTACCGCGCACAAAACGAATCAAACGCGTTTCAAAGAGATCTTGCGCATGATGGGCATAGGCAATCAGATCAAATTTATTTTCACTTCGAATTTTCTCAAGTGCCAGCGCTCGCAGTTTTCGCATCGAGGCTTCGCTTGAAGTATTTTGAGTCAAAGCCTCGCCGCTAGAACCACCTAGAACTTCAAAAAGTTCATCTGTCTCGTATTTCTTAAAAAAGAATTCGCACTTACCGAGCTCGGCACGCTTCTTTGAGAAAAGGAGTGCTTCATCTCGATAGCTCTTTTGAGAGTCCGAGCAATTAAGCTCTCCATGATGGACATGAGCAATCCCAAGCTCAAATTTAAGGCGACTCTTCAT
>JAYUEB010000513.1:0-4087 GCA_043739525.1 Bdellovibrionales bacterium | reverse complement strand
ATGTGGTGGATCGCACGATCGACACACATGTTTATGTCCTTCGTAAAAAACTGGGTTCGTTTTCTGTGCATATTGAATCGGTATCGGGCGTTGGTTATCGTTTTGTTCCGCATAAAGAACTTAGAAAGAAGAGCGCTTGAGCCAATTATCTATTGATCAAGACATCTTGAATGAGCTACTTGAGCTCGGTGATGATTTCGTTTTGGATCTCTTTCAGGTATTTAAGAAGAACTCTGTTCTTCAAGCGAATAGGATGGAAGCCTATGCCTCTGAGAATAACCACGTCGAAATTCGCAAAGAGGCACACGCTCTTAAGTCTGCAAGTGCTAGTATAGGAGCGCTTCGCGTTTCTGAAATCTGTAGATCTATTGAAAATGATACCGCCGCTGATCCCGCGAAAATCAAAGCCCTCGTCGGTGAGTTGTTGCAAGAGCTCACCGCTGCAGTTGAAAGATTAACTGAAATACTTAAGTAATCCCAGGTAACGGAACACTCATATCATTTAATTGATAATCATAAAGATACTCGCCTGCGCCGCCGTTTACTTTGAGCATCTGCTGAAAGGTGTGGCCATAGCCAGGCACAGTCCCGAGACTTGATATCGGAATACGGCCCGTGCTGCCTGCAAAGAGTGTTGCTCCTTGTTCGTAAGCACTTGGTGGAATTCCCAATGCCTGTAAAGCAGTTCCTAAAAAGCGATTGAATGGGATTCCCTGATAGCCTTGAAGCGAGTTGTAAGAGGTCTCACGCATCTGGCGGTTCGCAGCTCGATAGTCTACGAACTTGCCTGTTTTGATGAAACCTCCGCCTCCTCCAGCGCAATACATTGGCATATTAAAGCCACTGTGAGTATTGTAGCCAGCTTCAGCAGTCCAATACATAAAGCTTTGGTCAAGCAAGGTTCCGGCGCCACTTGGAATTGTAATGGCATCTAGTTTCTGCATGAGATCGTAGAAGCCGTATTGAAACCACATTCTTTGGTTCTCAACAATGTATTGTTGTCGTGGTGGATCGTTGTGATGATGAAAAGCTGCGTGATGTGGATCCGGTCCCGTTTCTAATGTCGTAAAGGTTGGATTTGCCGAGCCTCCCGCATTAAAACCTTCAACAATATTTGGGATACCCAAAATAAATTGTTGAGTGAGACCACATGAAAATGCCGCAACGATCATTTGATTGTAGATACTCAATACGTTTTGCATTGCCGCTGGTGTGCCAGATGCATTTAAGATAATAGTTTTGTCGGTGGCTGAAATTCCGCTAGGTATGGTGCAAACTCCATAGCTTGTTACACCGGTAATGATACTTACAATATTTGAGATAAACTCTTCAAAGCGATTGCGATCGTCTTTACCAATACGTCGTCCTGGGCCGTAAGCTCCTCGTGCCACGCGAACGTAATCGTCGTGAACTTTATTTAGAATAAAATCTTTTTTATTTTTTTGGGTGCCGCTCCCAGCATTCAGTAAGCTGCCGAAGAGAAAATTAAAACAATCGCCGATATTGGACGGCGAATTACTGTTGGCGACAATGCCAGTACTACTTCGGTAGCTCGAAATATATCCGTTTAAGAAATCATTTCCGCTATAGTAATTATTATTAAGTAAAATGGATGGGGCGAGTGGATTACTGGTTCCGTAAAATCCGGGGTAGGCTGCAGCTACGGCATCAATCGATGGAGTCCAAACATTTTTCATAGCTGTGGAAGGAGATGATTGAGTATTGGCAAAAAAGTTGCAAAAATTTCCGGTAGCGATGCAATTGTGTCCAGTCCCAAACATGAAATCGAGGCCCGCGATCAAAGTCATTTTTTGAAGGAGTGCATCGCTCACAAAGCTTCCGATGATGGGAGATACGCGAGCGGCTCCGTTATCGAGGTCTGCGCCACTCATATTGAGACCGTAGCCATCTGCTGCGGGCAAAAGATTATCCGCGTCTGGTAAATCATTTCCGAGATAGGTACTTAAATAAGGAAGATTCGAGGCGCGAGTTGTTTTAAGAGATGTCAGGTTTCCAGAAACCATCGAGTGGCCTTTAGCCGGATACAAAGTCGTTGTCGTGAGCTGATTCTTAACCGCTGGATTTGAAGTGATTGGATTGTTGTTTTGTAAATTAACTCCACCATGACTATTCCAATAGGCCACCAAAAATCGTGGATTCGCGAGTGTTGCAGCTTCGGCTTTGGACATTAGAGAGGGTAAAAACGGCAGTGCTAAGAGCGAGCCGCCGGTTCCTTGCAGGAAGTGTCTGCGTGAGACTTTATTGTATTTCATTTAAGTCATCCTCTATGTTCTCAAATTATACTCGGCTTCGCTTCGAGCAAGCTAGTCCAGTCAATTTATTTAAGGAGAAATATTACGAATCTGAAAGTCTGGTGACGAAGGCACTCCTTGCACCATTGCTTGTATCGATGCTTTCGGTCCCGCTGTCAGCGCCGCCATCATATTTTGTAATTTACAGCCGTCCGCATTCGGGTCTTCTGATCTTGCTTGTGTAAATCTAAAATAATGTCTGACAAAACAGGCGTTGAACTCTCCTGTTGCGCCGAGATGTTGGCTGAAGGTCACTCCATCCGTCACCATTGCGGGATCTCCCGACGAAACAAGTGGAGTCGCCGAAGCATCAATTGGAATCGAGCTTGTGACAGTCCCTGATGACGGATCATAAAGTGGTTCGATTGTACGATAGCGACCGTAGGCATCGTAATTTTCAAGAGCAAACCCGAGTGGGTTAATTGTTTTCGTGTGGCAGCCTGCGCAGTTTGTTCCTGTCACTTGAGTATTCGCAATGACCACATTTCTCATCGTTGGAGGGCCGTTCAGAACGACGTCAATAGAAAGGGTGAACGCCGCCGGAGGAGTTACGTTTTCACAAAGATAATCTTTGCGAATTCGCGCGCCTCGAATGATCGTATTGTTGTCTCGAGCTCCCGAGAAAGCAAAAATTGCTCTGGTGAAGAGGCCCGAGCGCGGACTCGTCTCTGGAAATGTCACAAACTTAGTTGAGTCGTAGGTTCCGTCTGAATTTTTTCCTGGCCAGAGATCGACATTATAAAGAGCTGCGAGGTCAGAAGTTTTTGCAAATGAGTAGGGGCTATTTGCAAAGTCAGATGCTTTGCCGGTCGGAGTTCCGAACGTGTAATACTCAGTTAAATCTAAAGCTTCATTAATTGCATTTGTTCTAAGAGCAGAGAGATCTGTATTTGGCGAAGTCGAAGATTGCGAAAGCATTGGGATAGCGGCAGGTCTAATCCACTGAGTATAAAAATCGGTAAAGCGAGCGCGAGTTCTGAGATCTTTAAAGAGCCGAGCCGATTGTTCTGCAATTGTATTTCCAGATCCAGAGAAATTTGCGGCGGCGGCAGCGATCAACGCGTCATCTGGTGGATTGTCGGTATAGTAGTAAGATATTTTAGACGCAAGTTCGTATGGAGTGATTTTAACTTGTGTTGAGTTTGCGGAGGTGAGACTTCCTTTCAATTGATTGAAGAATAGAGAGTCTGGCGAAAGAATCATCGCAGTGATCAGAGAATCAAAGCCACCATTTGTGCTGTCTGTATACACCGATTCATAAAATGCAAGATCGTTTGATGCTGCTGGATTGCTACTCGTTGCATCGATTGAATTGTTTGTCGATTCAATGGGACGTCGTAATACACGTAAGCCAAAACCTTGAATGAAGGCGTCGTAACAGGCTTTTGGGGCGCCCATGTTTCCAACGACAAGACCACCGCATGCGGAAGATCCAGCATAATGCTTCACAAAAAAATCGAGGCGGTTAGCGTTGGACAAAAGCCACTGGGTTGCAGCGAATGTAAGGTCGTATTGATGTTGGGCAAGTGTTTCACTGATGCGTTGATCGGCAGTATCATAAACAAGTGTATTTCCTTTGCCGTAAAAACCTTCGTTAGGAAAAGATTCGATAATTGTTTGAGTCGCAGAGCTGCTATAGAAAGCTTGTAAGTTACCAGCGTCCGAAGGATTCACCCCTGCAAGTAAGATCGAATAGAGAGTATTTTGATATTGCTTGCCGGTGAGGCGCAGCATCGAATCATTGATGGGAGTGGCATTCGGATCGCAGGTAAATT
>JAYUEB010000512.1:0-12299 GCA_043739525.1 Bdellovibrionales bacterium | reverse complement strand
GGCATCTCTAGATTATAACAGGTGCTTTTTTACGACGCTTCGAATTGCGAAATGTTACGAGGTACTTTTTAATCTTGTGCAGCTGCCTCTAGGCTCGGGATTTGACACTTATGCGTCTCATCTTTCCATGGATTCCATCCAATCGGATCAGCAAGTGTCGACTCAAGACATGACCTGACTTCGCGATGAACCTTTTCCGAATTCCAGGCCTCGTGGCTCTCAACAATGGACCATAGCAAACTACCCCTGCCGAGCGCGAAAAATATACGGCCTTTCCAAATACTTTGAAAAGTAACTCCGACCATATTCGAATCAATGCCAACTTCTCCGGACAATTCAATATCAGCGCAAACATCTTTGTCACCACACTCAATAAAGCCTTTTAAAATACTTAAAAGCCTGAGGCTGAGAGGCACGCCCTGATCAGTGATCCAATGCGAATTCATTGTCCATGTATCGCCAACACCCACTTTTTCAGTCGGCAAAGAAACCGGCGGAACATAGTACAAACTATCCGGAGACAAATTACCGGCCTTCAAAATTTTGCCATTCGAGTTGTAAGTAATCATCAACTCCTCACCAACTTCTGGCATGGCAAAATCATGTAAATCAATTTGGCCATCTTTCTTCGACGTCGTCACACGCTCAATAAATTCATCGCCAGATAGAAGTTTGGTAATTTCGGCCTTAGACATAAACTCAATCGATTCTTCAATTGTGTTTGTCAAAGATCCACCTTCAAATACTTCGGTCTTTGATGCGCTATTAAATTTTGTTTTTTCAATTTGGCCAAGTTTTGCTTTCAGTTTTAACTCAACCGGATCTGGCATTTTGACTTTTTTAAATTGATTTAATAGCAAGCGACTCTCAGCTGACGAAACAAGCGTCGAGGGTTTATGTGCGCATGCACTTAAGAGAAAAAATATTCCAACAAAAATGACTTTATTAAGCATGGGGAAGATTATTTATCCAATTTAAAAAAGCTTCAAGTCGAATGCAGCGCCTCTTTCAAAGTAATATCCAGACCTGAAAACTGTTTAGACAACTGCCGACAAGAAACAGCTCTTTTTGCGCACAAAAAATCTCGTCTCAAAATGATACAACCTTGACAAATGAATCCGATCTGAGCCGCCCTCCCTGGTCGGTCTTTTGCTCCTCTACATATTAACGACTTAAACCGGGGGAAAACATGGGTAATCAAATTCAAAATGAAAGCGGCCGCTTGTCTCTCACAAGCCTAATAGCAGTTGTCTTGTTTGGTTGGTTTGCATCCGGTTGTGGCGCTACGCAATCGGGCCAAGACAACGTTTATTCAGTTACCCCAGGAACCTTAGGCTCTGCAACAGGGAGCAATACCATTTGCAATCAAATGACAACCGCTTCTACCCGCCTCAATGCAAGCCTTCGCACAATCGACGGAAACACCAATATGATTCGCGTACGAATCACAGGCATGACCTCTGCTTTTGACGGCAACGCACTTGCAAATCTTCAGTTTTACAGATGGAAAGTTTCGGGCGGAGTCACCAGCCTCGATCAAACTCCTCTCACATTTCATATCGAAACTGCCAGTCAAAATGGCCAGGGTGGAAGCGAACTCACGAATAATATGACCGGCATTAATATGGCAAACATTAAACAAATCGTGAGCAGCAATATCATGAGCACATCAACGGCTGAACAATTCTTCAGTCAGGTTGATATCATTGTTCACAATTTGACCTCGGATTATCAGGCCCTGAAATTTGTCATTTATTCTGGTAGTTCGGTATTTGCGAGTAACGACGCCCTGATTCCTGCCTTCGCAGCCAATCCGGTTACCTACGATGCAGGTCACGCCGTTGTATTAAATAGTCTACACCCTTTTGCGAGCCAAATTGGTTATTCCGACGCGCAATATCTGTCAATGGCCCAAGCATTTTGCTTTTAAAATGATTTGAGTTTTAATCTCAAAAAGTGTTAGTGCTTGAGGGATGAAAATCCCGCTCATTCTTTTTATGGTATTCTTTTTCTATCAAAAATCACACGCCTGTGACTTCTGCATGTTGGGCCAAGGGCTCAACCCTTACTTAACTGCGACTGGCAAAGGTGTTACTTTAGACACAAGCTTTACGGCTTCGAACGCTGTTTTTAATCACGACTCGACAATCGATTCAAGCGGCAAGAAAGAATCTTGGCTCGTCTACTCCCTCACGGGATTTTATCCAATCAATGACGAACTCACCTTGCTGCTGACTCTGCCTTTCGCTTTCAAAAATAACTTTGATTTTGATAGCGGCTCTAATAGTAATCCAGGATCAAGCACGCAATCTATAGGAGACGTCAGCCTGACCGCGCGATACACATTTTCTAAAACTCACACACTTGAAAATACTTGGCTGAACGGAATTCTCATCGGAATCAAAACACCAACAGGTTCTGTCAATGCACGCGATATGCAGGGGAACTATCTTGATCGCCATGTTCAATCAGGCACAGGCTCGTTTGACTACAATTTGGGTATAACAAGCTCATTTGCGTCAGCAAAGGGCTATCAATATACTGCTGATTTTGTGTATAGCTTTTCTGGCGCCGGAAAATGGGGCGACCGCGACCATCGTTACGGAGATTCTATCAACGCTTCCGTAAAGGGATTTTATAAGCTAACTCCCGTTGAGCGAGTTGAAAACTCAGTCTATATTTTTACCGGCCCTCTTTTTGAGTCTACTGGCAAAGAAAAAGGTACTCAAACTGATTCAGGCTATGATCCAAATCTGATCAACGAATCAACTGGTGGCATTGTCATGTTTTGGGATTTTGGGGTGTATATGCCACTCACTCCGCAAACCATTTTCAACTTCTCATTTGCAAAAGCTTTTTATCATGACATGAATCAAAGCGGGCTTTTTGATGCCGATCCTGCCGAAGATTATAAAATCGATCTGTCTCTCAGTTTTTTGTTTTAATTCGCGCTGAGAATTTGAGAAAGCCTGTGTAAGTCCTCGGCTGAAATTTTTGACCAGTCTTTGGCGCCCTTTGCACGCAAAAATAAATTGCGTCGTGGCGATACGAAATAAGTCATCGGCACTCCCCACGCAACAAATCTTTTATTGTACGTCTTTGCGGTGAGAACATAAGCCGGAATTCCGATGTGAGAACTGGTCAAATAGGTTTTCACTTTTTCCGCATCCTTAGAGGAATCGGTACTCAGCGGGATCAGTTCAGCCCCAGGAATACTTTCTTCTAAACGCGAAAGCATCGGGAGTTCTTTTTTGCAGCTCTCACACCAAGTTGCCCAAAAATGTAGGATGAGTGTCTTTGAATTAAAGTTGGTTGCAGTTAAAACTTCACCTTTATCATTTTGAAATTCGAACTCAGGAAGCTGCTCCTGTATTCTCTCAAGCCCCAGTTGATTCAAGAGCTTCGTATCGAGAGCGGCAAATGCACTCGATACTGTCAAAAAAATGAAGATAAAAAATAGCGGTTTCAACCTAAAGATGCCCCAACATAAATTAGTGACTTGCCTCTTGGACAATCTCCTCCGCATGCAAATTTTCACCGTGGCGATATCGATCAAGTAAATTGATATCGAGCGATGGAAATGAAAATAAGAGAGCATGGCTGCTTGATGCCGGATCCTCAATCGTCACAACTACATAGTGCAAATCCTTTTCAGATTCGTCACCAAACTCTTTTATGAAGCTCACGAGAACATTACCGTTGAGATCTGTACTTCTCCAGATTTCGTCTGCTTCTTCAATGGTACTTTCTCGTAAATGCTCATAGGACTTAAATTTATCTTCGGCAATATCTTGGGCTGATCGCACTTTGAGCATCGCTCGATAAAGTCCAACGGCCAAAT
The DNA here is from genome assembly GCA_043739525.1 of Bdellovibrionales bacterium. Classification (GTDB taxonomy): domain Bacteria; phylum Bdellovibrionota; class Bdellovibrionia; order Bdellovibrionales; family JAMPXM01; genus JAYTQQ01. The sequence continues at coordinate 8,458 of JAYUEB010000512.1, read as the reverse complement.
CATCACCTTCACTCAAGGCATCACCTTCAACTGCGCCGTTTTCAACTTCTTTCAGAACGCGATCGTGAATGAGCTTCCCTTTTCGAAATCCATCTACCAGCTCGAGATCCTTAGACGGAAAGTGTAGAAAAATAAAACTTGGTACGTCCCCTGTGCGATAAGCGACGGCGACATAGTATACATTTTCTTGATCTACGACATAGTGACCGACGTAACAGTAGAGTTTGCAATTTTTAAATCGAGTGCTGTCTTCCCAGACCTCGTCTGGATCATTCAAAACATGATTCAAAAGATCTTCGTAATTTTTAAATTCTGATTCTAAAATATCTGTCTCTTTTCGAGACATAAAAAACTCTTTTTCAAGCTTTTGTGTTTGAGGAAGAAAGTAATCATAGAGCTCTTCTTCGCTAGCAAATACAAGGCCTTCAGATTCGTCGATGATGATCTGATTATTCATAAATTCCTTTTTTGAAATTCGTCGTTTAAGAGCTTGCTTTGACATCACGGGCACCTCTTTAGGAAGGGAGCTATTTGAAGTTATCACCGACGCTTGAGCCACCACCGGGCTCTCTTAATATGGTACGGCAGCTGACTAATCTTGTCAATTTTGCCTCAAAATGACTTGCGCATTTCGAATAGTTTCCTCAGACTTGAAACAGAGCTAAAAGTGTAAAAAAGTTTGGCGTCGTTGTAGTAAACATTTCACGCAAGGAGGCGTGTGTGCTGGAGAACCCACCTAGGGATAAACAGGTCAAGCAGGACGAAAAAAATCTCGAGCAGATTGAATACCTTTTGTATCAAAGTACCCAAGGGATTCATTTCATGTTCGACAACAAGGAACTTATCAAGGTTCTGAGCCAAAAAAATCTCGAAAAAAAGCTAAAAGACCAAGCTAATGTTCAAAAAGTTCAAGATCTTCTCACGCGATTTATCGAGAGACCAAGTATCCAAGAAAAAAAGCTCTTTCTTGAAACTCTTGATTCAGATACCTACGAACTTCTCGTTCGTGCCTACTTTCAGTTGGTTGAAAATACCATACTCGCAAGTACGGATATCCGCCACTAGTCTATAGAATCCTCGTAGTATGATGACCCGATGATATGATCATCGGGTTAGTTTTTATCAGGCAGTCCGGGGCTGGCAAACTGATACCTGATACCAGAAACTGAATCCGCTGACCGCCATCTGCTGGCTCCTGCCTCAAAACTGCTCTAAGGTCCAGATTTAATTTTTCGCTCAAATCTGCCGATTTCAGTGTGTGAGCTTATTTATATTTTTCATATTATTAAAATTCAATTCACATGCGGAGTATCGCGCATTTGAACTCGCTATCACAAATCCGACCACCAACCAAAGTCGAGTTGTTCTGTCGAATCTCGATCATTTACAGTATCCGATGTATTACCCTCTTCAAAAAGATGAACGCATTCAAATTGTCTCAACTTGGATGTGTCGAGATCGAACCGATAACTTTCAAGCAATATGTGCAAAACCAGCTCCTCCCGAGGCAACTCTTGCAAAGCCTGTAGCAGCTGTATCCGGCCAACCACCAAGAGCTCCAGCGGATGCTGCAGGTATCAGACCTAAGCCATAAGCCCTTAAGTCTCGACCGACATTAACTACTCTCAGGTTCAATGCAAATTGTGTTAAAATGAGACATGTCTGACATGAGCATCAATAATCAACATTCGCAGTCTGCAAGCTTAAGAGACGTGAATGAAGAATTCGAATCTCGCAAACAAGATCTCAAAGCAGATCATGAAGCGAAAATCAGACAAATCCAAAAAGCCTATTTGAAACACGAAGGAGAAGTTCGAGATAGCGGTGATGCCGCTATCAATCACATTCGCAAAGATTCACAAAAGCGAGTCGAAACCGAAGCGGCATCTATCCAAGAAAATGCTGATCAGGTCCTCACACGAGTCGACAACGAATCGAAGCAGAAGATTAGAGCTTCTCAAGATAACGGAATCAACACCTCTGCAGCACTACAACGTCAATATTCAAAAGAAATCAATCAGACCCATAGAAAAGGCGAAACAGAATTAAAAGCCACCAAAGACAAATATGACATGGAACTTCATAACAATGAAAATTTTTATCGTGCCGAAATTGACGACGAAAAAAAGAAATTCTCTGAAGATCAAATCAAGCTTGAAGATCAATATAACGCCAAGAGAAAAGAGACTTCAGACATCCAGAGAAAAAATATTCAAGAGCTTACAAAAAAGTATAATGAGCAATTTGTCAAAAATGATGGACTGAACCACGAAAGCCTCAATCTTCAAAAGCAAAATTTCTTAAAAGAAATTTACCGGCAACAAGTACAACTTTTAAATCAACAGAATACGTTTGAAAAAAAGGTTGACGATCCGTTTTATCAAGCACGAAGTCTTTCGGCTCAACTGATTGAGCATGAGGGCGCTTATGTCCTTAAAGCTAAAATTCCGGAAGTCGAAAAAAATAATTTTGACGTACATGTCAAAGACGACAAGATCGTTCTTGAATCCTATAGATCGAATGAAGCAAAGATTGAAAATCCTGGAGAGAAATCCACAACAAATTCGTACCAAACTCATAGGGAAGAATTTAAGCTGAACTACCCCGTCAAAGTGAATTTAATGGTCAAGCAGATTGACGATGATGGAAATCTTACCGTAACTATTCCAAAAAAAGACTTAAGCGGTAAAGCTTAGTTGACGAGCCATAAGCTCGTGATAAAGTCCGCGCATGTCCAAGCAGTCGCGGCCATATGTTTACATTCTGATAGCCATTGCCATGTGTGTGTTTTTTCTGTTTCACAAAAAGCACAAAAAACCCGATACAGAAACTGAAGTGGCAACTGAACAAGCCGCAACAACGGCCTCTGATACGAAGCCTGACACCAACAACTCCGCGTCGACTCAATCTGCGACCAATACGACTCCCTCGCCGACTCCAGATGCTCAGGATCCGAATCAAGTTATTCAACTCACTTCCTCTAATTTTGAAAGTTTGATCCAAAAGTGTTTTCAGGGAACCCCGTGCCAACTTGCAGAGAATGCCTGGAGAACCTATGAAGTCCTCAAGTCTGGCACCAATACACACGCCACCAGCGATTTGATTTCTTTTCTCAAATCAAAACTGAAAGATCCGTCACTGAAAGATCTCTATCGTGAAGACTTAAGAAAAATGATTGATGATTTTTATCCAGCAGAAGAAAAGCAATTTCAACAGGCCTCATACTACGCCTCAGTAGGAGAGCCGCAAAAAGCTTTAGATCTTTATCTCGATCTTCAAGAAAAAGCGGCTGACGATCCTAACTTAAGAACCGCACCCAATCTCAATATTGCAAATGCTTTGTATGAATTGACTCGCTATTCAGATGCTCTCATTTATTATCGCATGGCGATGGATGATCTCACGACAGGATCTCAAAAGGCACAAAACCAAAATGATCTTGTTAAATTTGTACAACAGAGAATTGACGATACGAGAGCAAAAATAAACGCGAATTAAAAGCCGGGATCAGGCAAGCAGGCAGACTGCTTGCTGATAACTGATATCCGATAACTGATACCCGATATCTGATAACCGATACAGAAACTGACAGACTGCCAACGGAGGACCGCTCCCAGAAAACTGAAAATTAAGCTTTGCGACGTGTATGCTGTCCAATTTCGCCCATCATATACTTCAGACGAAAATGCAGATCAGAAAGTTCTTCTAGATTATTTTTAAGTTCTTCTAGAACATTTGATTCAACGGGATGTCTCATACCCAGTTCATGGCCCAGTTCATGATATTCAAGACCTGACGACATATCGGCAGAAAGATTGCGGCTCAGGGCAGTTTGTGACGAGTTCATACTCTCTACAATGGGAGTAAAAAGATGATTCATACTACGGCCTACTTTCTGACCTCGAAGGTCCAACAACGTGCATCTGATCATGCGAGCACCCCAAGATCATATTGGGCTTTGGTCGGTGTTCACAACAAAAAACTAATTAAAAACATAACAAATCTTTAGAACATTTACTCTTAATTCAAGTCTCAATATTCGCACTTGAGAGAAGTCAGATCGAATTCCTGAGGCGTTCTTCTCAAATAATCATAAGCCAAAGTCGGAACCATCACGCTAGTCGCACTGGTTACGTGTTTTAATCCTAGCGAATGCCCAAACTCATGGAGCACTAAGCTTTGAAAGTCTACCATACCTGGTTGCGGACCCGTCGTCGAAAAAGTGAAATTCCGAGCATCGATCAACATATCCGCCTCAGTAATGCGGTTTCCACTCCAGTAAATCGTCGTTCGCGCTTGCTCATTCGACAAATTCGCATCCCAAGTATTCATAAAGTAAATCACATTCAAAGCATCTTGCGCCGGCGATCCCGATTTTTGAGTCCAACCCGCAATCTTAATCTGCGTGTGGCCAATCTTCTGATTCCAAGAATCAGCAGCCGCTTGAATCGAAGCATAATATTGAGTTGGAACAGACTGATCGACATAGAAACTCACAGTCGTTCCGCCCCCCCAAGAAACTCTTTGTCCTTCGCTATTTTGAACGAAGTTACAGGAGTCTTGAGCGAGTTCTTGCTTTCCGCAGGCCTGAATCCAAACTGCATTTGCAGCTAAGATCAAAACTAACAGAAGTCTTTTCCAACTAAACAGTCGCTTACTTAAGTTCAAGTGCAGCCTCCATACCAAGAATCCATTTCAAAAGCTGCGCCTAAAAAGCTGACAAAAGCCAAACCTAAGCATCTGTTTTTATTTATATTTTTTGATTTAGGGAAAGTGACAAATCAAAGCCTAGTGAAAGGAGAGGCCCGGCGGCATTGTCTCAAAACGATTCATATTGATAGAAGACATGGTCTTAGTTATTGAAAGAAGGGAGTTTTCTTGACGTGAACAATTTCCTAACAGGGCTAAGCTCGCGAGCGTCACAAAATTTGGGTGTTCACGAAAAATTTCAGTCTACAGGCAGCCGTCCCCGGTCGGCAGTCTTTCAGTCGCGGTCTCGGTCTGCAGTCGGCTGCCAGTCGCAGCTTCCGGTATCAGATATGAGTGTGCTTGCCCCTGAACTCTGCATTCGAAACTCCATATTTGAGAAGCTGGTTTCTTGGATTGGGAGAAAGAGGATCGTCTTCGGAGTGCACCTCGAGCAAGCGGGACGCGTTTTTTCGCGGTAAGCGCGAAAAATGCTCGCGAGGGCAGGAGCCCGTGTGCAGTCCGAAGACGATCCTCTTTCTCCCAATCCAAGGAACCAGCTTCTCAAAATTTATATTATGGACGTCATCAAAAGCATTTGGACCAAAGTGTCTTTTCGCACCTTCAAGTCTTTTTTTAAAAATACAGATTTTACACAATTTCACGGGAAGGCCGCAGAATGAATCCCAGACCCAAAAAGCTGTGACAATCCTGCGCGTAGTGATGAAATGTCACCGAAAAGTCTGGTCTCGGGCTTGCTATATGTAGTGTTGTCTCTTCAGCTCCGCCACAGTCGTGGGATCCTTGTGAGCTAAAAACACCTACCAACGAGCCCGCCATAGACTGGAAAGGGGAGGAAACTCCCCGGCCTCTGGTTTTTTTTGGAGACATTATTTATCATGAGCAATCAGGATTCAGGTACAGGCAAACGGATATCTGTTACCTGACACTGTGACTGGCAGACTGGCAACAGGGGACTGCTGCCTGCAAACCGAATTACAAACTCTGGCAAAACTTAGGAGACGCAACTGATCTCCAGAAAAAGATATCTGTGCTTTGTGTGACGTGATCATTTGGATTGTGCCCGGCCGTTATCATATCACTATAAGCGTCCTCAGGATTACGTCCATTGAAACAAACTTCATAGAGCGCAACGATCATTCCGGTTCGATCATGGCCGTGCTCACAGTGCAAATAGACTGGCTGATTCGCCTTGCTATTCATAATTCTTAAAATGCTTTTTATTTCAGTTTCTTCCCGAGATGTAATTGGCTGAACAGAATTTAAAGGATGAGGTTCGAATCGAATTTGGTTCCTGTTAGCTTGAATTCGTTCTTCTCGGATGCTGGAATTTCTCTCTCCTGGCTCCAAATAATGATTGATCAGATCAATCAATAAACTTAAATCTCGACCATATTTTGCCGGAGCTTCTGCAATCTTGATGTCGACTGAAGTATCCCCGCCTTGCAAATCAATAACTGTATTCACGCCCAGTTTTTTTAGGGTCAGCATATTTCGTGATAATACGATTTTATCATATTCGTCTGCGTCTATACCCTTCGGCTTATTTTCCAGATGCGCACCCAATCTCGCGCCTCGATAAACCGCATCCAATGCGACCACACGAAAATTAACAATATTCTGCCCAGCAGACTGAAGTGCTGCTGAATCGGCTGCGATGCCAAGGCTCGAAACTAAGGTCAATGAAAGCACAACAGAAGTGATCCGCATTAAATTCATAACAGCCTCTTTGAGAAAATAAGTATTTCACGCTTAAATTCTGCAAAACCGAAGCCAATGAGAGCGATTCTATATAGGAGTATAAGTACAATTACATGACTGATTTTGAAGCTTTAGGACCAATTTAAGCCAATGTTGATTTTCTCAGCTAATTTGCTTCACTCACAACAAAATCCCAGCGTATGCGGATTTTACCGTCAGGATCAATAATTCCCTTTGGGGGATTTGGAAAGGGCGCTGCGGCCCGAAAGGCTTCGACAGCTGATTCATCGAGATCTTGCAGGCCAGAAGCACTAATCACTTGAACACGCTCAAGAGTCCCGGCTGAGTCTAAAATAATAATCGTCTTTGTCGTTTTCTCCTGAACGGAGGCAATCGCGCGATCGCCGCTTAAATTTCGCAGCACTTTTGCTTTGATTTTTGGTTCCCACAAAACTTGGATTTTATCTTTGATTCGCTTGCAATAGGCATAATATTTAAACTCGCGAGTATTGATCAGAGTTTCCATTCCGGTATCGGCGATAATATGATCGTTCGTCGTACTTTCATCTTCTGAATCATCGCTGATATTTTCTTTCGGAGCTTTTGGATTCGCAGCTATTTGTGGTCTTTGTTCGAGTGCCTTTCTCATCGCGATCTCGGCATCTGAAGCCGTATGTAATGTATGCGCTTCATCACTAGGCGCCGTTCGCGCTTTGGGCGGACTCTTTGCCACGACAGGTTTTGTTTTGACATGACCCGCGACTTTCGAATTTTTAAATTTTCCGGATGCGACAGCGCGAGTTTGTTTTTTCACAACCTGATTGTGTTCACTTAAATACTTAGCGTCTTTAGATTCCTTTTCTTCGAGATCTTTAATTTCTTGGCTCGCCATTTTAAGCGGAGCTTTCGGAGCCTTAACCTGTGGTTGAGGTTTCACGGCTGACTTCTTTTGAGGCGCGACAAATGCTATCTCAAGTTTTTCCTGCTGCTTCACTTTTGGAAAGTGAATGGAAACCGCGAGCAACACAAGCAAGTGAAGTGAAAGCGATATCGCAAATGTCTTTTCAACAGGATTTTTTTTAAACATAGCCTTAGGTACTAATCGGAAATTAACCCACTCCAATTAAGAATAATTTGAGATAGAATTTTCCTGCTTAAAACCGAAAAATAATTAGTCATAATTCTCAAAAGACTTCAGGGCCTTTGTCCAGGTCCAATGCGTGGTCTTTTGAGGCTGAAGACATTCTCGAAATGAATCACTTTCTGAAATCAAAATATACTTTACTATCTTTAATCTTTTCAAAAGAATGAAGGTAACTAAAAGAAAGAAGTTATATGAAAAAAATAATGGCTCCGACACTGTTTTTGGCTTCGCTTTTGATTATTGGACTTATTTACGTTAAATATCCACGAGCTCTTTCGGCCAAAACTCAAGACGCGACCGAGAAAGCAAAAATTGCAGACAACCAATCCCCTATTACATCGAGTTCGAATCCAAACCTGGCGCAAGCAAGCAACTCCGCGGCTCCAGCACCCGTTGCGCCTGCAGCGCCTGTCGCTACCAATTTACCAAAAAACGCAAAAGTCAATTTTGTTTCTCCAAAGGATGGCGCCACCGTTACGCAAAAATTTAAAGTCGCTTTCACCGTTGACGGCCTAAAAGTCGAAAAAGCTGGCGTCGCGAAAACGGGTACCGGGCATTATAATCTAATTATAGATTCATCTCCAACTCCTGCCGGACAAATAGTCGAGAGAGACCGCTCCCACCTTCACTTTGATGACGGCCAAAGCGACTCCGAAATTAATCTTCCACCAGGTAAACATACCTTAAGTTTGCAATTTGCCGATGGAACACAGGTTTCATACGGCGCCGCTCTTTCAAAAAGCATCACTGTCGAGGTAAAATAAATGATATCGAGAAAGCGCTATGCACTTGCCTCTCTGATATTTTTTCTTGCGGCCGCACTAATTGGCGCTTCGGTATATTTCGGTCGAAACTACTTACTCCAGAGGGACTTACAAAAGGCCTTAGATGAAGGTCAACACGGCT
>JAYUEB010000511.1:0-4100 GCA_043739525.1 Bdellovibrionales bacterium | reverse complement strand
GTGACCGTGAGTGGTGCAGCCTTTGGAGTGGATCAGTTGGCCCATCGTATTTCGATTCGCAACTTACTTCCGACTATTGCTTTTTTACCGAGTGGTTTAGCACAGATTTATCCTCGTCGATTTGCGTATGATATGGATCATCTTGTAAAGGCAAAGGGTGCCATTGTATCTGAGTTTCTTCCGCAAAAAGAAATTCGAAAGAGTCATTTTGAAAGACGAAATCGCCTGATCAGTGCTCTATCTGAAGTTTTGTTTGTTGTTCAGGCTGGTCGAAAAAGTGGGAGTATTATGACCGCAAGATTGGCTTTAGGTCAGGGTAAAACTCTTTGTGTGCTAACGTCTTCGCCCTCACAGTCGCAAAATCTTGGAAATCTTGATTTGCTTTTTGACGGTGCCCATCCCTTAAGAGATGACAAAGATCTTTTAGCTATTACGGATTCATTATTTAGGTAAGGTGATAAAAAGATAGCCTCGTGAATGTCCCGATTCAGAATCACGAGTTGTCATTGCGCTTAAAAAAGTTTGTTCTGAAACCCAATAAGGTTCATACCACTTTCGATCCGGATCCATGATGAGAACGCGTTTCTTTATTTCATCAAATGCACCGACGGGTGCAAAGTGTCCAACCAGAGTATCTCCAGTGAAAATACCTTGGTTGAAATTGCCACGATGAAATTCCGAGACGAGCTTTCGTTTTGAACCAAATGTTTGTGAAGTTTGAGTTGTGTTTCTTCTGAGGCTTCAGAAGCTGAAATCATTTCGACTTTGGCTTTTTCGATTCCGTAAAGACTTAAGCTCTTTTCAAGAATGGTTTTCATTTGAGCGAGACTGACGCCATTTCCGCCTTGATCTATAGACGCTTCATAAGATTTATCATTTAATTTTTTGAGAAGTTCAGTTCCAGTCACAAGTGGTTCATCAGACTTAAGTGTTTTATCGACTCTTGCGGCGTTCACAATCATAACGGCAGTGGCAAGCGAGCAAGCACTATCTGTTGTTTGCCCCTCATAGTAAGGTGCTAGCGCCCAATAATCGGGGGCTGAAGCAGTTTGAATAAATTCGTGGGATAGAGAGAGTCGAGTCGCCTCAGATCCATATTTATTTCTTTGACCGATTGGGATTGAGGTTTTTGTCGATTCAACCAGCCGCGATACTCCCGCGCAGGCGGTAAGAATTAATAATATTGAAATGTATCGAAAGTTTTTCACTAATTCCATGAGCGCTTTAAAGCGTAAACCCCTGCGATTGCAAAAAGAATATTCGCCATCCACATCGCAAGGCCGGGTGGTAGTTTTTCACTGTGGGCGAAATTCTCCCCTGTGATATAAATAACCCAGTAGGCAACAATGAAGATCAAACTCATGACCATTCCGCCTGATTTGACCGATCTTTTATTGGTAGTAGTGCCAAAACCGACGCCGAGCATAGCAAATAAAATACAAGCAAACGAAATCGCCATACGCTTGTGATACTCAATTTTAAATGTGAGCCGATCTTCTTTCGAAGTATCAGGATCTTTTAGGCCGTCGTTGATATCTGCTAAAGTGAGAGACTGCGGTGATTTTTTTCGAAAATCTTCAGATGCTGGATTTGAAAATAATAATTTGTAAGTTTTAAAATCGACTTTGGTATGCCTACCACTCGAAGTGCGATGAACACTCCCTTGCGTGAGAAGAAGGGCTGCCGAATCTCCAGGTTTTTCTTCATCAACTTGTAAAATCCCTTTTCGAGCAATCACGATCATTGGACTGTCGGCATTTCGTTCGTCGTAAATAAAGACATTTCCGAGCTCACCGGTTTTTTGGTCGACTTGGTTTGCATACAAGACAAGATCAAAAAAGCTCTCAGAAAAGGTACCTTCTTTAATCGAAACGCTCGGCTTCATTGCGCCAATTTTAGTGATCATGAGTTCGAATTGGCGGTTTCCCCAAGGAGCAATGTGAAATGCCATCTGTGCACTTAAGAGACCGATGAGGATACTTAAAACAACGGCAGGGGTGATGATTTCCCACATGCTCATTCCACTGGCCTTAAACGCCACGATTTCAGAATCAGAACTCAATCTTCCGTAAGTCAAAATGACGGTAAAAAGCAAACTCATCGGAAATAAAATCGGCAAAAAGCTTGTCGACATATAGGCGACAAGTTCGGCTACCGCAGAAAGCTTTACGCCATGAACAAGTACGAACTCAGTCAGGCGTAGAGCTTGAAACATGAGAAGAATAAAAACGAAAACGACGACTCCTAAAAAAAAGTCGGAATCATCTCGCCAAGCACATACCTAATGGCTAGGCGCGTGGGCATATCTCTCCAACATTTTCAGGAGAGCCGATCGCTTCGCGAACAGCCATCGACATACGTAACATCGACTCGAAATGTTTGAGGTTCAATTGAGAAGCGGCATCACACTTTGCTTCCATTGGTCGTGGATGAGTTTCTAAGAAAAGGCAATCGGCACCAGCTGCAACTGCAGCTAAAGTCAAATGCGGAACAAATCTTGGTTCTCCACCTGCAGGATCGGCGCTTGAAATACCGTACATACGAATCACGTGAGTCGCATCAAAACATACAGGCGCTCCAAGCTCTTGCATGACAGGAATAGAGCGCATATCTGCAACAAGGCGATTGTATCCAAAGCAAGCTCCACGCTCGGTGAGCAAAACGTTTTTATTGCCAGTCGATTGAATCTTGCCGAGAACTCCGCCCATATTTTCTGGAGCTAAGAATTGACCTTTTTTAACATTGATCGCTTTGCCCGTTTTGCCGCAAGCAAGTGCGAGAGAAGTTTGTTGGCACATATAAGCTGGAATTTGAAGAACGTCGACGAACTCAGCAACTTGCTCAACATCTTCTGTGCGGTGAACATCTGTTAATACTGGAATGCCGAATTCCTTACGAACGCCAGCTAAAATTTTTAGGCCTTCGTTCACCATCGGACCTTGCCAGTTTTTTTCTGACCCACGATTGTCTTTTTCGTAAGATGATTTGAAGATCAATTGAAAATCAAGTTTTTCGCAAATTTTTACAAGTGCTGCAGCCGTCTCCATGACAAGTTCTTTGCTGTCGATGACACAGGGGCCGGCAATGACCGCAAGTCTTTCGCCGCTTCCAACTTTTACGGTATAGCGATCGGTCTTCACTTCAAATTTTCTTTTTGGAAGATGAATTGTTTCTACTCTGGTTTTATTCATTTGGTTATCCATGTCTTTACTCCTTAAAAATCTAATATAATTAAACGATACGATAAGGCTTGTACTCGCCAATTCGGTAGCCGGTCACATTTTCTAAGACGTCGCTGGCGAGCAGATTTAAGTCTTTTAATGTCCAGTCACGTAAGCTTCTTTTTGGATCATACTCCCAAGTCTGCTGGGCGACCAAGTCTTTCATAATAGCAGGGTGGGAGCCAGTAAATTTTTTCAAACCGTACTGTTTCTCGTAGTGAAAATCGTTAAATTCGTTGTCGCGCTTGGCTCCATGCCACCAGCGGTTTAAGAGTTTACTTTTTTGTCCCATCAGCTCTGGGGGTTTCACCCAACCGTAGTGAAAAATCCGCGCATTTGTTGCCATGACCTTTGGTTTCTCGCCTCGAATACGAAAGCCCTGAGCGTCGTTGTGGGAGCGAATTCCCGATGATTTGCGGACGACTCGTACTTCATTTCGGTACCATTTTCGGGATTGAGCAATTACTGAGTAGCTTCCATAAAAATGTATGTACTTGAAGAGTAATCCCTCTATTTCAGGCATTTTGTCAGCTTGTTCGACCGAGTTATGAATGAGTACCAGATCTTGCTCGTGGACAACTTCATCTGCCTGTAAATAAAAACACCAATCATGTGCGCAATGGTCGAGAGCTTCGTTGGTTTTTTCGCTTAAAATTAACCCACCCTTGGTCTTGGTGGTGTCCCAGAAAGAATCAAAAATGCGAATTTTTTTGTCACCTATAGATTCAATTAATTTTTTAGTTTGATCATCGCTCTGTCCAACGCCGATCACAAATTCGTCGACGACGGGGAGGATGCTTTTGATACTTTCAATCACGGGATAACCCATGAGTTCGGCATTTCGAATAACGCTAAATCCAGAGATTTTCATAGTCTTGG
>JAYUEB010000510.1:0-4101 GCA_043739525.1 Bdellovibrionales bacterium | reverse complement strand
TGGATAGTGAACGCCGACGTAAACACGACTATAAGCGACGCTCGCAGCATAGAGAAAAAAAAGTGTTCCCGTAATCGGAAAAAAAGAACTGGTCACAGCCGCGGCCGCAAAAATGTTAGCCGCATGACTTGACGGAAATGAAGTTCCACCTGAGTCTTCGACTCTTAATACGACGTGCATACCGGTATGTGCTGGTCGAGGTCTTTGCACGACATGCTTAAGCACGCGAAAACAAAACATATCAGTCAGAATCAGAGCGATTGCAAGAGTGACTAAAAACTTCAAACCTCTCATCCGAAATTTATAAAGAATGATGATAAGCAGAATTGGAAAAATACCGTACAAAAAAGTAGGTGATTGATGAAAGTCGGTAATTGCCGGAAAATAGTAATCCCCAAAAGGAAAAGCCCAATCCTGGTTCACCATAACAAACAGACTCTTGTCGAGGCCCTTATAGTATTGAAGAAACTGCGAACCCATGTTCACTCCCTAACACGTATTCCTGACGTCTAGTAAAATTGAGTAACGCCTGGGATATCTTCTCATTTTCTCTATGGTATGCGAAACTATTTTCATGATTGAACTCAAAAAATTGAACGGCACGGCGATTTTTGTCAACCCTGACATGATTCGGGCACTAGAATCGACGCCAGATACCCTTGTCAATTTTATTGACGGAGAATCCATCATTGTTCTTAACTCGCCTCAAGAAATCGTCGAGCGCATCATTTCATTCAGGCAAAAATATTCATCGTTAAACACTCAAATTCACGAAATTAATTCACATCTGATAGGCGACAACAAAGGTTTGCATAAATAAAAGGGTGATCGCATGGATCTCATTACAGTCCTCGGATTAGTTCTCGCTTTTGGAGGCGTTTTAGGTGGCCAACTGCTTGAAGGCGGCCATGTCAGCTCCTTAATACAAGGAACTGCCTTTCTCATTGTTTTTGGAGGCACGATAGGCGCAGTTTGCATCGCTACGACTGCCGAAGATTTGAAAATGGGATTGAGACTTTTAAAACTTGGACTTTTTGAGTCGAGCGAACAAAATACAGAAAAAATTGTAACCCAACTTATTGAGGCAGCTCAGGTCGCCCGAAAAGAATCGATTCTAGCTCTCGAAAAAAAACTATCAGAGATGAGCAATCCGTTTATGCAAAACGTGTTTCGGTTTGTGATCGACGGCGTCGATCCCAAAACTTTGCGTGAGATTTTTGAAAATGAACTTTTTATCGAAGAAGAGAATCAACATGCCGGCGCAAAAATTTGGATGGATGCAGGCGGTTTTGCACCAACAGTCGGGATTATAGGTGCGGTTCTAGGTTTGATTCACGTGATGGAAAATTTGGCGGATACCGCTAAGCTTGGACAAGGTATTGCAGTTGCTTTCGTCGCAACGGTCTATGGAGTTGGCTCTGCCAACCTCTTATTTTTACCACTCGCTGGAAAGATCAAACGCAAAATTAAGTTACAGATCGAGATCAAGAATATGATTCTTGAAGGCGCAATTGGAATTATGGCCGGAATGAATCCATTTATTATTGAGCAAAAGTTGCGCGCGTATCTTCATAGCGACAGACCACCAATAGCGGAAGATTAAAATTTCATGGCGAGAAAAAAACGAGAAGAAGAACATGAAAATCACGAACGTTGGCTCGTCTCTTACGCCGATTTTATCACTTTGCTTTTTGCATTCTTTACGGTTCTCTATGCAACCTCGCAACATGACCTTAAGAAACAAGAAGAGTTTGAGAAATCTATTCGTAAATATTTTAGCGGAGCGGGTTTAGGAGAAAGCCAAGGAGACTTCAACACTGATGCCGATAATAAGAACTTGATTGATCCTCCTATAAAATCATTCCCACCCCTGACTGCTGGCCCGCAAGAAGTTCAAGATTATGTTCAGAGAGTTTTAAAAAAATCTATGGATAAGGCTGAGTATGATGAAGCGATTCAAGAGATTCATCACGATACGATCGGTGCCCGTATTCAGCTCGCAGCTTCGTCGCTCTTCCCCAGTGGTTCTGCCGAATTGAAGGTTTCATCAGCAGCCGCACTTGATAAAATTGGGGCTCTTTTAAAAGATTCTAAGCGTCGACTTATCATAGAGGGCCATACGGATAGCGAACCTGTTCATACGGCAAAGTTTCCGAGTAACTGGGAGCTGTCAGCGGTGCGAGCAACAAAAGTATTAAGATATTTGGCAGCACGTGATCAAATTAATCCGCAGAGAATGACGGCGGTGGCTTATGCCGATCAAAAACCCGTAGCACCTAATGATACAGAAGAAAATAGAGCGCGAAATCGCCGGATTGAAATTCTGATCGTAAGTGATTCTAAATAAGATCTAAAGATTGCCTTCGATTTCGATTTTCTGAATCACAACTCTTTTAAGTGGCCGACTTGTCGGGCCTGTTTTAACCTTCGAGATTTTGTAGACCACATCCATACCACTAACGACTTCTCCAAAAACAGAATATTTATCATCAAAACTCTTTTGAGGGCTCAGTGTAATAAAGAATTGCGAGCCCGCCGTGTTGGGCCCGTGGTTGGCCATCGAAACTATTCCTGGTTTGTCGTGATGAAGATAAGGAGTAAATTCATCACCTATCTCGTAACCCGGACCGCCGCGCCCATCACCAAATGGACAGCCCATCTGAATAACGAAATCACGAACAACCTTAAAAATAATCTGACCGTTATAAAATGGGCGAGTTGATTTTCTTGAGGTCGCAACTTCAACGAATTCTTTTTGTCCGGTTGCGAGGTCCGTAAAGTTTTTAACTGTCTTGGGCGCATATTGTGGAAACAACTTAATTTTGAATGTTCCCATAGACGTTGAAACGGTAGCAAAAAGCTTCTTTTCAACTGGTTTACTCACCACATCGACAATTTTATTTTTGGTCTCAACCGCAGGTGGTGCAGGATAACTTGGAGGAGATATTGGAGCTACGATAGGTTCATTTTTTGGTGGTGCTCCCGAAGAGGCTTTCGAAAGGTCACTTGGATTTTGAAAATTTGAAGCGGCATCAGGAGTTGCGCCCGCCCCTGGCGTCGGAGAAGGTGGTACACTTTCTGGCGCTGCAGATGCGCCTGGAGGAGGAGGCGTCGGTGCGACAGGCTGCGGAGCAGGAGCAGGTGCGCCTGGTCTTGCTTGTGGAGAAAGTGCGCCTGGCGAATAACCAGGAGGATTCTCGGGCTCAACATTCAGAGGTTTTGTTTGTGCGTGAAGTCCTTGTCCAGAAAAATAGATAGTAGAAGCAACTATACTAACGAAGAAAAAAAAAGAAAAATTAAATTTGGTCACGTCTCACCTCGTATTTGCGTTAGCAAACGTGAATTTTCAGAAAGTGTTTCATTCAGTGCCTTTTCTAAACTATCAACATTTAAATTCATATTCGCTGACAAAACTTGAAAAGCTTGAGAGTTCCTTTTGAGTTTTGTCTGAGATTGCGAACTTGTGAGCTGATGCATTTGTTCGACCAATCTTAAAAAACTATAATTTTTCAAAAGCTGAGGGCCAAGGTGTTTCCAGGTTTGATCTTGCTCCATAAGATATTGAATCATGCTCTGAGTCGACGAATCAAGTGAGAATTGCTGGCGCTTGAGCAAAGAGATCTGAGCTCCGAATTCGATATCGACTAGACCACCGATTTGAAGCTTCAGATTAAATGCGTCTGATTCATGTGTTAGGAGTTTAAGTCTAATATCTCTTAAGGCGACTTCATTCTCTGATGTGAAAGGAAGACCAGACGCAATTTGAGAAGCCGAAAAGTCTGTTTCAAAAAGTGGTCGAGCTCTTAGGTAAGCTTGCCGCTCCCAAGGGTCGGCTTTCAATCTTAAAAAATTTTCGAGTTGAGATTTTGAGACGAGAAGAGGACCCGCGTGCCCGCTGGGGCGGAGGCGCGTATCGATATTGTAAATCACTCCACCTCGAGTTGGTTGATTCAGCCAACTGATAAATTTTCGGCTGAGCTTATGCTGAAGTGGACTTGGATCTAGATCGGTTAGAAAAATGAAATCAAGATCTGAGCGAAATCCTAGCTCGCGACCTCCCCATTTACCTAGGCAA
The DNA here is from genome assembly GCA_043739525.1 of Bdellovibrionales bacterium. Taxonomy (GTDB): domain Bacteria; phylum Bdellovibrionota; class Bdellovibrionia; order Bdellovibrionales; family JAMPXM01; genus JAYTQQ01. Next base: position 26 of record JAYUEB010000510.1, on the reverse strand, counting down.
ATAATGTTGACACCATCGCAATGGAG
>JAYUEB010000509.1:0-4103 GCA_043739525.1 Bdellovibrionales bacterium | reverse complement strand
TTAAGAGCGGCAAAAAAGTTTTGTTTGAAGGCGCTCAAGGAACAATGTTGGATATTCTTCACGGAACTTATCCCTTTGTTACCAGCTCTTCGACACTTTCAGGCTCTGCCTGCGTCGGCTCTGGAATTGGCCCAAATGCTGTTAACAAAATTATTGGTATTACGAAAGCCTACACAACTCGTGTTGGAAGTGGCCCTTTCCCAACGGAACTCGACAATGCAATAGGTGAAAAAATTCGCGCAGAGGGTGCTGAGTTCGGAGCAACTACGGGTCGCCCACGTCGTTGTGGTTGGCTGGATCTTGTCGCACTTAAATATGCGATTCGCGTAAACGGAATTACTAATCTCGCATTGATGAAACTCGATGTCTTGAGCGGACATAAAGAAATCGAAGTTTGCACAAGCTATAAATTGGATGGACAAGAGATCAAAGACCTTCCAACTTCACCAAATGAGTTAAGTCGCATTGAGGCTTTGTACAAAACTCTCCCAGGCTGGACTGAAGACATTTCGCAAGTACGCTCAATTCAAGATTTGCCTCAACCAGCTCGCGACTACATTCAGTTTATCGGAAACGAAGTCGCAACTCCGATTGACGTTGTGAGCGTTGGACCTGGACGTGAACAAACTCTTTGGATAAAACCACTTTTTAATTAATTTAGGTTTTCGGGCAGCTGCCGGCCATCCTCAGTTTGCCCGTCTCAGTTTTGTTCTCAGGTAATCCATTTGCCTGACCTTGTTTAATCAGTTAACATTTGAAACATGAACCTTAAGAAATTTCATCCCTGGCTGACCTCCAAGGTAAAAACTCTGCTGAATAAGCAGGGGGAACTCAAAAAGGGATTGACGCTCAAGCAAACTCAAGACCTGCTTAAGAAAGTAAATCGCGATTACGTCAAGTTGCAATCAAGACTTAGCTCTGCCCAAGTACAGTTTGAACGTTTAAAAGTCATTGTCGACAGCACTCCCTGTACTATTTCTTGGATTAATGATCGCCTCGAATACGAGGGCATCAACGAGACACTTTTACGACTCACTGGCCAGAAACGCGAAGAGTATTTGGGCAGGCCCATCGGATTTCAAACTAAAGATAATTATTTTCATCGATTTGCGACTGAGCTCTTTTCATCAGAAGACAACACCTTACAAAAGGAGCTTGCGTCTTCGCTTGGCGGAGATCAAAAATATTTTTGGGTCGTCGGAAGTAAATATTCAGAAGGCAAAGGTGCCGTCATTATTGGCGTTGAAACGACCGCACTTAAGGAAACCGAACTCAAACTGAAAAGGGCCGAAAAGCTCATAGACATTGATGATCTCACGGGCCTCTTCAATATGCGCTCCATGTTCGAAAAACTTGAGGCTGAATTAGCCAGGGGTCGCCGCTTCAAACACTCAACTGCCGTTGTCATGATGGATATGGATCACTTTAAGAGCGTTAATGATAGCAATGATCACTTGTTCGGAAGCTTTGTTTTGGCTGAAGTAGGTCGCCAGATTAAACAACTCATTCGCGAAGAAGATTTTGCAGCAAGATACGGTGGCGATGAATTCATGATTGTCTTACCCCAAACCACTCAACAAGGGGTTGAAGCATTTTGCGAAAGAGCACGAGCTAAAATTGAAGGCGCTTTGTATAAGAACGAACACTATCAAATTAAACTGACTGCAAGTTTTGGATACGCGCTTTGTGAAAGTGGCGCGAAAGATCTTTCGTCTAAAAGCTTGATTCGCGTTGCCGACTTTGCGTTATACGGCGCCAAGAACAGCGGCCGCAATAAAGTTTTTGGGATTACTCAAATAGATCAGCCCGAAAAATTTCGGGCTGAATATAAAATCAATTATTAATATTATAAGCTAGATGGAATAACGATTTGCATTTGATAGAAGTCAGATGGAGTCATCCATCCTGAAGCTGGCGTGAAGGCATGTCCACTGACTGCTTGAGATGAACTTGAGCAATCCGAATTCCAAGCCACTGTTGGAGCTCCTGCTTTCAAGCAATATGGATTTTGGATCGAATTGAGGTAAGTCGCAACTGCCGAAGGGGTCGACGAAATACTTGTTGCAAGACGACCACAAAGATCAGGATAGTTCGTACACATTTCATTAAATCCATAATTTTGAATCGAAGCCGTACTTGTTTCTGAACGCTTCATTAAATAGAGCGCAGCTTTGGCAGCAACATGATCGGCTACGAAATCTGTGTAAATGACTAAGCCGTTATTATCAGATGCTTGATCGGCACATGTGGCTGAATTATTAAATTCGCCCGAAATGCCATTGTAGAAAACGGATTGACCATTCCAAATCTGATCATTACGAGTCACAGTGATTCGGCCCGTTGTTGGATCCGTTGGTTTACTCACATTACATTGCACACCTGTTACTGAAATCTGTGAAGTCCAGTGAGTGAGATCTGTGAATTGAACTTGAATGTCAATCATTCCACCACGGCTGCCCGGTTTAGCTTTATCCAAGACAGTACTGTTTAATTGAATATCGTATTTTCCTGAGTGAGAAGAAATGTGACCGACGGGAGTTGAGCCTGAAATAAGTAGAAAATCGAACTCAAGCAACGACTGTTTCTTATATTGAATCGTTACGTTGTCTGCAACCGATGTAAAGGTTCCGGATGAGTTATCTGGTGCCTTTGCAAGATCACCCGCGACGCTACCAATAATTTGACCAGTTAAGCCGACTGCCGCCCGTCCATATAGTAGATAAGCGCGAAGAAGTCTTGCTTGGCATTCGGCGATGCTGAGGTTTGCGCAGATATCATGGTTGGGATCAGTTGAGATCGCTGACGAAGTCGCACCACTATCAACAGGTGCTGAGCTACTCCCGTCATCATGAATGGATGCAGGAACATAGTTATCATGAACAGAAGTCAGATGTGAACTCACCGCCGCCAAGGCCTGAGCGTTATCGTTACTTGTGTCCTTTGGTGAACAGCCAAATGCTAAACCCGCAATAGCCGTGATTGAGATACTCGATTTTAGAATGTTATTGAACATAAGGTCCTCCTCTTTTTATACTTCATAGACGTTTGAGCCCAATAAAATGAGCCAAAAAAAATGACATTTAAACACTTGTATTTATTGCATTTTTTAAAAAGACCTAGAATAATTGAAAAAAGATGTCACAAAAACCTCGTCATGTACGTTTATAAGTTAGACGAAATACGAATCAGTTAAAAACTGATATCGAGATCGGCAAACAGCATTTGAATAGTGAAGAAATTGACTGTGGAGATGAAAGGACAGTTCGCATGCTTTATTCCAAGCTTGGTCGCCCTGCTTTGGGAAAAACAATGAACTTAGTTAATCGATCCGCCGCAGAAGAGATTTTGCAGGATGTTTTTACCAAGCTTTGGGACAAGAAGATGGTATTTCCAAATTTAAAAAGTGCGTATGCTTGGGTTTACAAATGTTGCACGAACGGCGCCATTGATTATTTGCGAAATAGTAACAACACAAACCTCAGTCTTGAGAATTCAACTGAAGAGGCAGGCGCCAATAATATAGAGACAAAAACCGAGGCAAATCAAATGTGGGCAAAAGTAGTTAAGATTTTATCTCCAGATGAAGCCGCACTTTTTGTCTATCAAAGTTTAGAAGGCCTCACTCAGGATGAAGCTGCCGAAGTGATGCATATTTCACGTCGCACAGTCATTAGGCTACACGAAAAACTAGAAATAAAACTTGAAAAGATACGAAGGAGGAGCCATGTCGGATAAATCACTTTTTGATAGACATTGGCGCCTGATCAATCAGGACGAATCTCAGTGGTCTGAAGAAGACAAACAAGAATTTGCACGACTGCAAGATTTGCAGCTTCCACCACTTGAACTCAAGCCGAGCCTTTGGAATAAATTTAGATTGCAGATTCAAATTGGCTTAAGTGCTGTGGTCACGGCGTCTCTAGCATTATTTTATTTTTTACCTCAAACTGATCGCCTCTCTGCAAAAGGTGGCCTTCAAGTTTCTGTATTTTGGGAACGCGCCGGAAAAGTTTCACCTCTGACTTCAGAAACTATTCTGAGTGATGGCGATAAGATCGGCGCAAAAGTAAATAGCTCTGAAGAGTCTTACGCATACTGGGCTA
>JAYUEB010000508.1:0-4110 GCA_043739525.1 Bdellovibrionales bacterium | reverse complement strand
GTAGAGGCCAAAGCAGCCTTAAGTGATAGAGGGCTCATAAGTATTCCAATTGAAGTTGGCACTAGATATTTAGGAAAGTTTTTGAATTCAAAGCACAGCCATTTGGGCTTTGTCGGTATTGATTGGCAAGAGTTTGTAGGAGAGTTAAGTACTACAAAAGCCCACTCTTATTTGAAGCATTTACTGGCTGAATTAAAAAGCCAGAAGAAGCCAAGAAGTCCAGGGCTCTTTGAACTTAAAGTTCTAGCTGCTCCCGAGGTAGAAAGAAAGGGAATGGTCGTCAACTTTCTTATAGAGCAAGTTTCACAGCTTGCGGGGACAACACAAGAAAACTTGGATCCTCGCCAAGGATTTATGACTCTAGGTATGGACTCATTAGCTACAATTGAGTTGAGAAACCGATTGAAAAGACAACTCAATTATTCCTTTCATAGCACTGTCGTTTATCGTTATCCGAATATTGATAGTTTGGCAGACTTTTTATTGAGAGAAGTATTTGTGGCCGGTGAAAATCCGCCAACTAAAATAAGTTCTCAAGATGCAGCAAAAACAACAAAACTAGTAAAAGTGATTGTGCAAGATGGTATAGAGTATACTTTTAATTCTTTGACTGGAAAATATGAGTAAAAAAGAGTTTGATCCCAATCGTCCGTTTAGCACCTCTTATATCAATGTAGAGGTGGGGGCATCTGAGAATTCACAAAAACAAGATGCCGTAGAAAATGAACCGATTGCAATTATTGGAATGGGCTGTCGGTTTCCGGGTGATGCAAATGATCTTCAAAGTTATTGGAGCCTATTGGCCGAAGGAAAAAATGGCATAGTCGATATTCCAAAAGAACGTTGGAACAATGATGACTATTATGACGCCGAATTAGGATCGCCAGGTAAGATTTGCACTCGTAAAGGCGCTTTTATTACCGGAATCGGAATCAGTGAATTCGATGCAGGTTTTTTTGGCGTATCAGAGGCCGAAGCCAAAGCGAGCGACCCCCAACTTAGATTACTTTTAGAAACCACTTGGGAAGCTTTAGAAGATGCAGGTGAACCACAAGTGAAAATCTTTGGTGGAAAAACTGGAATCTTCGTGGGCAATATGTGGGATGAGTGGAAGGAGATTCTACAAAATCGAAATTCCGATTTAAAGGATTACGATTTATTTGCACCGAATCTTTCTAAGGCGGGACGACTGGCCTATTTTCTTGGCGCTCAAGGACCCACGCTCGAATTGAATACCGCTTGTTCTTCTTCTTTGGTTGCAATTCATCTTGCTTGTCAGAATTTGAGATCAGGAGATTGTGAAAGGGCCGTCGTTGGCGGTGTGAATGCGCTCCTCTCGCCAGAAAGCTTTATTTTATGTTCTCGACTGAATGCAATTTCTCCATCTGGGCGATCTATTACATTTGATGAAGAGGCCGATGGCTATGTTCGAGGCGAAGGTTGTGGAGTAATTATTTTGAAACGATTGTCTGATGCATTGGCTTCAGGTGACCGAGTTCGTGCTTTGATTTTAGGATCTGCTGTTATGCATGGCGGAAGAGCGGCAAGTCCGACCGCTCCGAACGCAAATGCCCAGGTAGATTTGATAGAGCGGGCGCTCAAAAACTCTGGAATTGGCGCTCAGGATTTGGGCTATATTGAAGCCCATGGAACCTCAACTCCTTTGGGTGACCCCATCGAGATGCAGGCCATTTCTGAAGTCATGAGAGACAAACGAAATAAAAATCAAGCTTTGTTTGTTTCGTCAGTCAAAACCAATTTTGGCCACACTGAAGGCGCCGCGGGAATTGCAGGTGTAATCAAGACGGTTTTAGCACTTGAGCACAAAAAAATTCCTCCGCATCTTGGTCTAAAAAAGCTCAATTCAAAAATATTATTAGAAGAAATTCCTGCCAAAATTCCATTTACCTTAACCGACTGGCCGGTATATGGGAATCGGCGTATTGGTGGTGTGAGCTCGATGGGCATGACGGGTACTATCGCCCATGTGATAATTGAAGAAGCGCCCAAAGAGATACGTAAGCAAAAGTCGGATTCAAAAGAACGAGAATGGCATTTGCTAACACTTTCGGGACGCGAGCAGAATGCATTGAAGGCTATGGCCCTTAAATATATAGAATATTTTTCAAAATCTGAAAGTCCTTCTTTAGGAGATATTTGTTTTACTGCTAGTCAGGGACGAACTCACTTTGATGAGCGTCTGGCAGTAGTTGGAGCCAATAAAGAAGAGTTTCGAGCTCGATTAAAAGATTTTACTGAGGGCCGAGAAATTTCCGGATTTCATTCTGGAAGAATTCGAAGTGAAGGCGATGGCAAATTGGTCTTTTTATTTTCGGGTCAGGGTTCTCAGTATCCAGGTATGGGACGGGAGCTTTATGAACAAGAACCAGTTTTTCGAAAATCACTAGATCATTGTGCAAATTTGCTATCGGAATTTTTAGATGAGCCTCTTTTGAATATCATGCATGGGTCAAAAGCTGCGGATTTATTAAAGCAAACCAAGTATCTACAGCCGGCACTATTTGCACTTGAATATAGTTTGGCTGAACTTTGGAAGAGTTTTGGAATAGTGCCCTCGGCCGTGATGGGCCATAGCGTGGGTGAATTGGTAGCCGCTTGTATTGCTGGAGTGATGAGTTTAGAAGACGGCCTAAACTTGATATGTTTCAGGGCGCAACTGATGCAAAATCTGAGTGGGGACTGGGGCATGTTAGTGGTGAGTGTCTCGGGTACATCTTTAATTAAGTTGATTGAAGAGTTCGGCCTTGCCATATCAATTGCTTCGTATAACGGGCCAAATAGTACTACGCTTTCCGCAGAAAAAAAGATCTTAGAAAAGTTCGCAAAGACCTGCGAGAAATTAAGTTTAAGATATAAATATTTAGATGTTTCTCTCGGCTTTCATTCAGCCCAAATGGATAAATTGCTTGAAGAGTTTGAACAGCACGCGCGTGAAGTTAAATTTTCAAAGCCTAGATTAAAAATGATATCGAATTTAAATGGCAAAGAAATAAGTTCGAGTGAGATGAACGCCTCGTATTGGACAAAACAAATTCGCCAAGCGGTACATTTCGCTCAGGGAATCGAAAAGCTATGGAACGATGGTTATCGACGCTTTGTTGAGATAGGACCGGGAAGCACATTGATCAGTATGGGCCAACTCGACGAAACCCGTGCTGATGAGGGTCAATGGCTCGCAAGTATCAAAAAAGATCAAAGTGAGTGTGAGAGATTATTAGTCACTTTGGGAGCACTCTTTACTAGCGGATTGAAAATAAACTGGCAGGGTTTTGAGAAACACACCCCTTACAGAAAGAAAGTGCAAATTCCAACCTATGCATTTCAGAGAAAAAGTTATTGGATCGATACGCAATTCACAGGGTCAAAATCAAACTTAAAGAGCACAGGCTTAAAATCGAGTCACCCTTTGTTGGGTTATCGAACTCAGAGCGCAAACGGTGAGAATATTTTCGAAGTAGATTTGAGCGCAAATTCTCCCGATTTTTTAATTGATCATAAAGTTTATGGACAGGTGATAATGCCGGGGGCGGGTTTTGTTGAGATGATGATCGCGGCAGGTGAAATCGTCTTTGGCCCTGGATTTGAAATTTTAGATTTTACGATTGAAAGACCTCTGTTGCTGAATGGCGAGAAGAGGCGCGTGCAACTGATCATGCGACCTCATTACTCTGGTGAACTTGCGATTGAAATTTTCAGTGATGTGTTGGGCCAAGCCATTGAGGTAAAAACAGAATCTGAATGGGAACTTCACGTAAGCGCCCGCCTGAAAACATCCAGCGGGATAGATCTTCAAAGTGATGAAGACTTAGTTGAACTACAGAAGCGATTTAAACGAGTCGAACTGGACCGAGACAAATTATATCAAGGTTTTGCCGAGCGTGGTCTGCAATATGGCCAAAGTTTTCAAAAAATAATGGACTTAAAAGAATCAAAAAATGAGTTGCTTGCTGAAATTATTCTTCCTGACTCAGCAAGAACCGAGCTTTCTCATTATAAAATCCATCCGGTATTGCTAGACAATTGTTTTCAAGTCGCTGGTATTTTTGCTTCTAAGCTTAAGGATGACATTTGGACCTATCTTCCGGTTTC
>JAYUEB010000507.1:0-12339 GCA_043739525.1 Bdellovibrionales bacterium | reverse complement strand
AGGTGTTTCTCCACAAACCAAAGAAATTACGACACTTGGTCGAGGCGGCTCCGATACAACGGCCGTCGCACTCTCCGCATATTTTAAAGCTGAACGTTGTGAGATCTTAAAAGAAGTCGCGGGAGTTTATACGGCCGATCCTAACGTGATCAAAGAGGCCGTGCTCATTCCAAAGCTTCACTACCTACAACTTCTAGATATGACATTTTGGGGAGCTAAAGTTTTACACTATCGAAGTGTTGAGCTTGCCTATTTACTCAAAGTACCTCTGAAAATAGCACTCGCCCACGACGACGGCGAAAAGAAATCAACAGTCGTTGACGGAGAAACTCCTATGTTTGAACAAGCTCGCATTTTATCGGTCAACTCTCACAAAGATGTCCGTTGGGTTGAAATCACCAAGCCAGATCTCAATTCTGCAATTCAAGATTTTTTTAGCATGTTAAAAGAAGAGTCTTTACCTGCACCTCAAATATTAGATACCGAAAGACGAATTACTTCGTATGCTATTTTGATAACGGGGCCAGAAGAACAATTAAACGCCATCATGCAAGCATGCATGAAATCAAAAAAAGCAAAATTTGAGACGACAGAACTTTCGACTGTCAGTGTGACCTGCAAAGGTTCGCATGCTTCATCTCTTCCTGATGAAATCTGTACACATCTCGGAGTAAAAAAGATAAACGTTCATAAACTACTTTTAAGTGCCATGAGTTTATCTTTTGTTGTCGAATCAAAAGAGCGTGAACGGACGATTCAGTCTGTTCACGAGATCAGGGATGGTCGTTTACCTGAGTAGGGTTTGTAATGAATGAGTTTACGTTGACTTGAATTACGCAATCATTTGCACTTTCGTCTGATAAATTATAGACCGCAACTCGAAAATCGCGAATCAAATCTTTCACTTTTGAAAAGTCTGAAGCCTTGATCTTAGCAGTGAATGCTGCGAATTCTCGAGCTTCGTGATCTAAATCATAAGCTCTTTTCGCCAGATCAAGAGAGGCTTTCATAAATTTTTCAGCAAAATCAATTTTAACTCCGTGAGGGGTCGAAATTTTGTGAGCGACTGCAACTCGACGAAATGTGTTGTCACCTAGCTTTTCAATTTTTTGAGCTTCGACCAACCGTAAAAGTATTTGTTCGATTTGGTCTGAATTCCAAAAAAAACAAAGTGCGCTCTGAAGATCTAATAAACTCGGGCTTTTCGCCAAAGCACACATATTCAAAATAATTGTATTGATCGGATCCGAAAGTGTATCGGCAGATCCCATTTCATATTTAATTGGTGAAGGAGTTTCGACAGGCTCTTTCCTTAATAAGGCTTTCGCCGCCATAATCTCTGAAAAGCTAAAATCAAATGTACGAGCTAAAAAGGGAAGCTTACTTTCAGAAAATCTTCGTTTGCCGCTCACGACTTGGCGATAGGTGACACGAGAACTCAGTCCAACAGAATCGAGAGTTGATTTAAATCTCTCTGTTGAAAAATTAGTCTTAAAGAGTTGAAGAGTCTTTTTTAAAAATTCACCAATGCTTTTTTGATCGCTAATTTGCGGAATTTCTCTTTGAATTTCCATGAGATCCCCTCTTTGCGTAGTGACCGATAATGGCATTCTGTCTAGCTTTTGATAAGCCTTCTTATCCGTAAACGATTTTAGTAGAACCCCATAAAGACTGTCTATGGCCTCTATCTTGCTCTTATGGGTATCATTAGAGTAAGTCTGCGAAATCGCCTCTGCTCTTAAATAGTTTAAGTGTGGTGTTGCTGTAAAGCCAAACATTTCACTTCTATCTCAGAAAAGGGAATATTTATGAAACTATGCTCTAAATCCTTAATTGTGACGCTCGCATTTCTAATGAGCCCGTTTTTAATTTCAAACGCTTTTGCAGATGCTCTCGCCTGCCGAGCTCAATTTTACGATAAGACTATCTCGTTTAGAACGATTCCCTACGAAGATCTGCCATTTAACAATGTGAAGCTCTATTCAGCTCTTTCGAATGACGGAAAGACTGAACTAGTAAGTGACGGACCGAACAATTATAGAAACGCCACTCTTCGTGATATTTCAACTGGAATAAGGACAGTTATTTCGGATGATTTCGGCCCCATTTATTCTTCATTCTTTAGTAGTGACGACTCGCGTGTGGTGCTTACAGGCGGCACTCCTCTTACAAGGAACACAAGCATTTTTGATGTAAAAACAAAAACGATGATATTGGATTCGATCACTATAAGTAAAAATGCCACTCAAGCTGTTAGTGCTGATGCCAAACTCATTGCTCGTCGCGAAGATGGGATGATCACCGTTCGCGATGTTAATACAAATAAAGTCGTCATGAGAAAAATAAGTCCTTCTTTAATTCCACAAGACATGATGTTTAGCCCGGATAAATCAAAGTTGGTAGTCAACGGACTTTTGTATTCTTCAGTTATTGATATTCAGACTGGTAAAACGATCTACCGCATACCAAGTTCGGATGTGAAGTTCAGTCCAGATGGTCGACATTTTGCTACGACACGCGAAACCAATCCTCTAGTCCCGTCAGCTGAGCGAAGAATTACAGTGCGAGACACTGACACTGGCAATATTATTTTCGAGGCGTACGCGCCAAAAGGAACACAAAGGTCTCCGTTTAATCCAGTTTTCAGCTCAGACTTTGGCGCCCACAGTGGAATCATTGAACTTGAGTTTTATCCAAACACAGACCTGTATCCAGAAGCCATGATTATTAACTTCAATGACGTTTAGTCTTGAGCCTCAGAACCTTCATCTTCTAAAAGCAAACAAACGCGGGCAATCAGACCCGCTTGCGGCGTGAGCTGACAGGCGAGTCTCAGTTCAGGAGTGAAGCTACGATCATTTGCCATTTCTTGTTCAATTTCATTTCGCTCAGGCAATTCGATAATAGAACTTTCGATCTCAACTCGACAAGTTCCGCAGGTCCCCATCCCACCGCAAGAATGCGCGATGTCGACTTTGTTATTAAGTGCAACTTCAAGCAGGCTTTCTTCATTTTCAAACTCGGCATTTATTTGCGCGGGCAAGAACAAAATGGAGTTTTTAGAATTTTTTTTCGCCAATTGAGCGCTTCTCCAGCTGTTTTAAGGGAAATTTTTGACAAGTCCCTTAATATTTAATAGATGTTCTTTCTTTTTATTGCAATATCATTCGGGGTCGACAACATTGGAGTAAAGGCAGAAACATGGGCGGAGGGGGTTCCGATGAAATTCATAGCTTTTGATTTAGAGACTACAGGATTTGTTGCAAGCGTTGACCAAATTGTTGAAATTGGTGCCGTTCGCTTTGTTGATGGCCAAGTTGAGTCCGTATTTGCAACCCTCATTGATCCGCAGATGTCTATTCCCGAAGCCGCGAGCCGCGTAAACGGAATCACAGATGCCATGCTCAAAGGTAAACCAAAAATAGCAGATATCTTAGAGCCATTCGCGCAATTTTGTGGCGACGACTTATTGGTTGCTCACAACGCACCTTTCGATTGCCAATTCATGACTGCCGACTACAAAAAGTTTGAAATGACAGCTCCTAAGGGTGTTGTCCTTGATACCTGTGCAATGGCACGAAATGTTTTTAGAGGCCTTGCAAACTATAAACTCGGTACACTTGTACAATATCTTCAGATTGAGGCTGCTGGGTTTCACCGTGCAGAAGCCGATGCGAACTATTGCGGACAGCTCTTTCACAAAATGCATTCTCGCCTGGGTGACTCAACTTCTCAAAGCATTGAGAACATGATCAAGCTTACTGGTAAGCCTGAGTTTCGCTTTCCTGTAATTGAAAGAAAGCCCAAACAGATGGGCTTTCTGGATATGCTCATCTAGTTATTCAGGAATCAGGAGCAGGCAGACTGATATCCGTTATCTGCAATAGCAACAGTAACAGCTCCTGAGCCTAATACAGATTTCAAGCTCACCGCGCTCAACTTATTCAATACCAATATCTTCGGAGCTTGTAGGCATTAGGCGATCTGAACAAGAGCCATTAAATTCATGTGCGCTGGATCTCTCAGTCGGCATAGCTAGGATCATTGCCCTCATTGCTGGAATGTTGAGGCGAATATCTTCTGCGATACTTGTTGCTGGAGGCTGATGTCCCGCATGACCGAGCTCAACTACAAACGACCAAACACCATGCTTCCAGTAAGCATAATCTTCTAGGGTGCCATATGCCGAGTAAGCCATATCGGGATAAGTTCCGTATGCATATTTGTTAAGTGTAGCGCCGGCAATTGCAATATTTGAAAAAATTTGATTGTCGGGAGTATAAGATCCCTTCGCAGTGATCCAAGCAAAACCAATTTGATCACCTTCGTTATGCAGACTTAAATCACCAATAATATTTTCTTGATCAATAAATTTTGCGAGAAGCTGAGTAGATGTTAGCCGCCACAATTGGCTGGTCTGTGACTTACATGGATTTGCATAGTCGCGATTCGGATCCCAACCATTGCCGCCCGCATCCTCCTCGAAACGGTTAACACTGTTGTAGCCGGTCACATTTAATACCGGAATAACGTAAATCGTTCGTCCCTCAATAGGTTGGTCTGCTAAATGAGTTGCCATCGCTTTTGTCACTTCAGTGGCGCCCAGCTCATCACCATGATGAGTTCCGACAATTAGATATTTAGCCTCGCCGTTTCCAATCTTAAGACCTTCAATTGATGTTCCCTGATCATTTGTACCAATTGAAAAGAGAGTGGAAGTCTCTGGATATTGAGAGGCCAGATCTCTTATAAAGCTTTGTATTCCATCATATGAAGTGGCAGAAAAAGCCGAGCTTGAAAAAACGAGAAGGGCGAAAAAAATCTTCTTGAACATCTCAAATTCCTTTTGTTGTGGAACTTTAGGCTTTCGAAAAAGATCTCAGAGGTCAAATATTATAAAAAAATTGCGTTCGCTCTACGAACAAACGCAATTCCTCAAACTATCGCGATACACATTGCGCAGGAGTTCCCTGGGCAACAAAAGTACAAAAAGGTACATTGTTACACTGATTCGCATTATTGTTATTGATGTAACAAAATTGCGTCATGTTTGGGTCAACACCCGGCCGGCCTTGGCAAGATGAAGTATCTTGACCAGGCAGGTATTGGCAACCTGGTGTCGCCTGACAAGCTCTTGGATTGTTCGATTGGATATAGCAAAACTGATTTGGTAGAGGCTGTTGACCAACAGGCACTGGAACAATCGAAGAACATTGACCTGGAGTTTCTTGAAAAACATAGAGACAAAACGGCACATTATTACACTGTTTTGGATTATTGTTATTGATATAACAAAACTGAGTTTGATTCGGATCCATACCTGGACGACCTTGGCATGAAGAACCATTTTGTGGAGGAGTATACTGACAGCCAGGAGTAGCCTGACAGGCTCTCGCATTATTCGACTGAATATAACAGAATGGATTTGCAGATTGAGCAAAACTTTCGCCAGCAACAAAAAGCTGCAAAGCACAAACTATGAACAAAAACTTTTTCATGATAACCCCTTTTCAATAAATTAATATTTTAACGAATTTTATAATATCAAAAAACCCTCAACTTTTCGTGCATCTTTATTACAAATGAGCTGTCATTTAATGTCACTTAACTGAGTTTTGCCGCTATCGGCATACGGCGGCCGCGGCCAAATGAGTGTGCGCTCACTTTTAATATAGGCGGAGCTTGCCACCTCTTAAATTCGGTTCTTGAAAGTCTCTCTTGCAGCCACAACTCTGTTTTACTTTTAGGTGTAGAAGATTTTTCAATCAGATTTTGAACAGCTTTATCGAGCTCATTATACGGCGGAAGACTATCTTGATCTTTCTGATTGGGACGCAACTCTGCACTTGGAGGACGCGTGATGATCTCATCGGGAATAATTTCTTCATCTGTATTAATCAAACGAGCTAAATCGTAAACTTGATATTTCAACAGATCACCCAATGGATTGAGAGCACCACACATGTCTCCATAAAGTGTTGCATAGCCAGTTGCGAGTTCAGATTTATTTCCGGTCGTCAGTAGCAGACTATTATTCGTATTAGAATATGCCATCAAGACAGAGCCTCTTAAGCGAGATTGCAAATTCTCGTTGGTAACACCGAACTCAAAGGCTCCAAAAGATTTTTTAAGCTCTGCAAGCAAAGTTTCATATGAACTCTGAATCGGAACCTGAAGCATCTTGATATTCAAATTTTTCGCCAAGCTTTGAGCGAGGCTTAGACTTTCGGGAGAATTATACGGTCCCGGAAGCGCAATTCCACAGACATTCTCAGCACCCAAAGCCTCTACAGCTAGGCACACAACAACTGCAGAATCAATTCCACCGCTCAAACCAAGATGAACCTTTTGAAAACCAGTTTTGCGTACAAAATCCCGAATCCCTAGGGCCAAAGCTCCAAAGTTCGTTTCAGTATTGTCTTTTGGTTTTTTCGGAGAAGGAGTGAGCTTTGAGTTAGCCGTTTCAAGTTCAAAAACTTGAAGTGCCTCTTCAAACCGAGGGGCTTGCAAAACTACTTGAGACCTCTGATTCATGACAAAGCTCGCGCCATCAAAAATAACTTCGTCTTGGGCTCCCACCATATTGGTATAAAACACAGGAGCTTTTAAACGCTTGGCTAGCTTTGAGACAACATCGTATCTCATCTCAAGCTTTCCGGCATAAAAAGGCGAAGCACTTAGATTAATAATGGCATCAAAATTTTTCTCTTTGATCTTAAGAATTGGGTTTTCATTATAGTGAGAAGGATAATCTTTGATTCCCCATGCCCAAATATCTTCACAAATTGTGACTAAAAATTTTTTTGATTTAAGTTTAAATACATTTTTTCGAATATCACCTTTGGCGAAAAATCTTCCTTCGTCAAAAATATCGTAACTTGGTAAAAGCTCTTTATTAAAAATTTGAGTCTTTCGACCTTTTTGAATAAGGGCCGCCGAATTATAATAAGCTTTACCTGAAGTTTTAGGGGCCTCCGTCACGACGCCCATCATGACCGCAATGCCTTTTGGAATTTGGCTTTGAAGACTCTTAAAAACCTTCAATTGAGTTTTAACGAGAAAGTCATACTCGAGCATATCGATTGGAAGATAACCAAAGAGCGCCGACTCTGGAAAGATAACAAGATCGCAAGCTTGAGCCTGAGCTTCTCGAACCATTGATAATATTTTTTGAGCGTTCGATTCGAAATCACCGAGCGTTGGGTTCATCTGTGCTTGCGCAATACGCATGAGAGAGCCTTAGTTTTCGGAATACTTCTCGACGCAAATTCGTTTGCTGAAGCCATCCTGATAATGATGCCAAAAAAGAATTTTTGGCTCTGGGTACTTCCAACAAAAATATCCGTCACCCGAATCAAAATCAAGTAACCATAGACCTTTTGGCAACGCACCAAGCTTAGTTGTCTTATTTTGCCATTCCTGAATGATCTGATTGATCTGAGCTTCGATCTTTTCTTCGAGCTCCAAACTCCGACCTTCCATCAGGTGGATACGATCCATTAGGGCCGTTACTTCTTCACTCGCCTTCTTGGTTAATTTAAAGATGAGCGGGAGTAGATTCTGAACTTCACCCAATTTAAAAAATGCACGAACGCCAGCGGGGTGCAAATTGATCGCAGAAATGCCGGCAGTCTGATTTTCACTCGATTGTCGAATTTGACTCTTAAAATTTATCACAGTTGCTTCATGCTGATTGAAATCCATAGTTGCCCCCCGACACCCGCGCAGTTAGCCTTCTCTTACCTTTTAAAACATGTTTTTGGCATACAAACATCGCAAAGTGAAAAGCTTTTTTGGATCTTGGGGCGAATTATATTTTTTCTAAGTAGCGAGTAGTTTTTATCAAAGAGCTCATCTGCAATTAAAAAACTAATTTAGGTCTGAGTTACGAAAAGACTTGTTTGATAATCAGGCTCTCAATCGCGCCAGCGATGCTCGAAGCCTGAATATTGAGAGGATTATTAAGGCTTTTGAGGCTAAGTCCGATTTGCTCATCTGTGAGTCGCATCTTTCCCTGCATACGTTCAACTAAATCGTCAGCAAGATTTACACACTGAGCGATCTGAAGGACCTTAGAGGAACGAAGCTTAAGCATTTCAATATCGTGGTGAAATGCCACAACTTCTTCAACTTCACTCATAAATTCGGTTGCAATGAGCAGCATGCTTCCGATTTCACAGTGAGTGAGGTTCAAATATTTCTTTTCAATTTCGATTTCCGATGTGTTGTGCCATTGATTGCTCAACTTAACGCGAGCGAATTCCTCTAAAATTTTTGCACTCTCATTTGGAAAGACCAACCACATAAGAATTCTCCCCAAATCATGGGAAAGGCCTGCCAAAAAAGCCTGACGACAGAGTGAGTTTGAAAGTTTTGAAATATTTGCAAAAGACCAAGCCATTGCCGCTGTTCTGATGCCGTGTGCATAAGCCTCTTTAAATTGGGATTCAAACATTTTTTTGAGGTCTTTATGGATCAAGAGATTATCCAAAAAATCAAAAAGAAAACCCGCAACCCAAGCTCCTCCACTAAAATCACAGCCCATCTTTCTTGTTGTGGCGTCGGTTTCTTCGGCATGTTTCAAAAAATTTTTTTCTTTCAACAACCTTTGAAAAATCGAGTCTTGATCTTTCATGGTGCAAGTTAAAATGCAATTTGAGAAAATAAAGTCACGCACCCGATTCTTTCCGATTAACACAACGGCGTGTGAAATCGACTGAACGGATCCATTCTTGAGCTGAAGGTTAGCGTCTAAAATAATTTGTCGGCTGACATTTGCGTCTGTCTTTAAGCAATCTTCGAAGTCTGTGGCTTTGTCGTCGCCAGCGATAATTGGCTTCAAAATTAATTTGGTCGTGTCGTTGAGTTCAAAGTATTTCAGGCCCGCATTATAAAGTTCTCGATGAATGATTTTTTGCATGGATTAGTTGTCTCCACCTTTGCTAATTTGCATTGCCTGACCGCCAACAAAAATAACAATCGCAATTAAAATACAAGCGATCAAAAACCATTTGAGTAACATTGAAAAACCAAATCCATCGCCGCTCACGTCGGCATCTTTGGCTGCCGGTGCTCGAGGTGGATCCAGACTGACTTCTTTGGCTCTTAAATCTTTTGAAGCTGCATTGACGAGCGTTTTGGGCGCCGATTTTTCTGCTCGCTTCTCTTCGTCGTCCTCTGAACTAAATCTGCGATCGAGCCTGTCGATCTTTACTTCGAAGCCATTTTTAGGTTTTAAATTTTTGTAGTCGAATTGCTCCCCCTCCATTTTGACAAAGGATTCGCCCCCTGGATCTTTTCCTCCGGCTGGTGCATTTGCTTTTAACACTTGTCGTGCCGGAGGCCGACTACCACCACCACCTGCACCTCCGCCAGCTGGAGCCTCGGCTCCTCCTCCTCCAGAGTCGGAAGAGCCCGAGCCTGAATTGGCCACTTGAGGAGCTGCTGCTTTGGCTTTTGCTGCTTGGCTATTTGCCTGAGAACCCGCGTTCGGATCTGAGTTATTTGTCGTTCCGGAGCCTGAACCGGTCGAAGATCCAGCATTACTTTTTGCTATTGCTGTCTGGATACTTGCACTAAAGGCAGCACCGCAAGACGAATTCGCATCGGATGACTGACCGCCAAGCTCTCCGGTCTCTAGAAGGCAGGCGAAATATTGGCCAGATCCAAAGAGAGCATCAATATAGGCGTTGAAAAATTGGCTAAATTGCTTAAGTGGTCCAAGAATCAACGCAAGTACAATGACGATTAACAAAATGTATTCGACGGTTGCCTGACCTGAATTTTTAGTCAATTTCATGAGCTGGGCAAAGGTCTGGCGCATCTATTAAAAGCTCCATCAAAATCTTAAAAATTGAGATACACTATGAGTCTAACTTAACGGCATCTTGAGACACAAAATGAAGCGTTTACTCATAAATTTGATGCAAATTTTGATAAGCATTTTAGCTTGCTCTCAGATGGCATTTGGAGCTCCTCCTCCTGGAAAAAGTCGGCTTTTAAACTCGATTAACGCTAAAATTAACCAGGCAAATGCACTTTTAAAAGCCAATAAAAGCCTAGAGGCGGTCAACCTTTTAAAGCCTCTAGCCGCCGATTTGCCACGACATGGCTTACTCGCTTTGTCCAAGGCGTACCATGCGCAAAAAAATTATCTCGATGAAACTCGCGTGCTTGAGACCATCTTAGGCCAGAACGATAAAGATTATTATACTCAAAATTTATTGGGCGAATGTTATCTCGCAAACCATGATTTAGAAAAGGCGGCTGATAACTTTAGCGCCGCAAAAGATTTAAGAAACGACTATCTTCCGGCTTATCAAGGTCTCGAAAAAACTTTTGAAGCAAAAAACCAACTCGAGGACGCAAGACAAACCTTAAACGATATGGTGCGAAACTTTGGCCCCAAGAAGTTTTATCTGAACGAGATATGCAGGCTTTATTCGATGGAGGGTTCTGTTCAAGAGGGTATAAATGCCTGCCAAAAAGCAACCTCTCGTGATCCATATGTCCCTGCAAATCATATCTATCTGGGTCGCATGTTAATCGAAAATGAACAGCCTGACCGCGGTGAAATGATTATTCTGAAAGCCGCAAAACAATTTCAAAAGTCGGATCTCGCACAGCTTGCCGCTGGTAATATTAAATTCAAACACAAACAGTGGCATGAGGCAGCCGACATTTACTCTCAGGCAACTATCGCAAATCCACAATCTGATGAAGCTTTCATCGGCTGGGCCAAATCTCTTTTTCAAATGCAAAAATATGCCGATGCAAAAATTGCTTTTGTAAAAGCCTGTTCATTTAACAAAAAATATCTTACCGAACTACGTAACGCCATTGGTGAATTAAGACAAAAAGACCTTATAGTCTGGGCTGGTCAATACGAAAGTATCTTACCTCGCTGCGGGGGCTAACAAATTCTGATACTGTCGCAAATTACACACAACTCGTTGCAAGATACGTCTTGAAATGGCTTTGCCACACAGTACAAAACAAATACTTAATGACCGCAAAATGCGAAAGTGTAAACTCGAACCTGTTTTCAATTCAGATAGGAGTCTTATATGTCTCAACAACAAAAAATTTCAGTCGCAACGCTCGCGGGAGGTTGCTTTTGGGGAATGGAAGACATTATTCGAAAAATCGACGGAGTAACCGACACTGAGGTTGGATACACCGGCGGCGATTTCGCAAATCCAACTTATGAAGATATGAAAACTGGCAAAACAGGTCATGCTGAAGCAATTCAAATTAAGTTTGATGAATCAAAGTTGAGCTTTGAAAATTTATTACATTATTTTTTTCGAATGCATGATCCAACATCACTCAATCGTCAGGGGGGTGACGTCGGAACGCAATACCGATCCGTGATTTTTTATCACGATGAGAGTCAAAAGACGATCGCGCAAAAAGTGATCAAAGAAACCGAGGCTTCAGGACGTTGGACTAAAAAAATTGTCACGCAAGTTAGTCCGGTCCTTCAATTTTATTCAGCTGAAAAATACCATCAAGACTATTTAGTTAAAAATCCTGGTGGATATACTTGTCATTTTTTGAGAAATTAGAAGATCAAATCAAATTATTTTTTGTCATTAACAGACCAAGGAGAGTTTATGAAATTTAAATACAGTTTATTCGCAGTATCGGCATCACTAGTTGTTTTTGGCTGCGCAAATCCAAACAAGGCAGAAAAAATCGAAACCAAAGGCGAAAATATGAAAGCCGTAGGTGACCATACTTCTGTCGGCATGAATAAGGGTGGCGAAATGATTGCGCGCCGAAAAGTTGAAATGGCCGACGAACTTCAACAGATTCAAAGACGCGTTTACACCACTGAAGAAGAAGTTTATGGAAGTGACGAGCTCGGCAACAAGGGAAAATGGGGCGTCTTAAAAGATTGCATGAAGCAAGCGAACTCAAAAGAACTCGGCGGGGATGGCAAAATTCATCCAATGCCAGAACGCAGACAGGTGACGAAAAAAGAATCTCAACTCAAAATCGGCCTAGATGAACAAGGAAATCTCGTCGGAATTTCAGATGAGTATTTAAAGGACCGCATTGAACGTTTTCATGGATACGAAGATATTTTGCAAAAGGACAAAGATTTTTATGATGAAAAAATCCAAATTTGCCAAGCTCTCATCGATGAAAAGAAGTTCGATTCTAAAAGCGTTGCCAAACTCGACAATGCAGTCACCGCAGAGGTTGCTGAAGTCCGCAACTACGTTGATCCGATGACTTCTCAAATCAATAACTTTGTCTGTTCTTACGTCAAGCCAGGCGCATCTCTTAAACAAGTTGTCAGTCATGCAGTCGATGCTGGCTGGATAAAAGAAG
>JAYUEB010000506.1:0-4121 GCA_043739525.1 Bdellovibrionales bacterium | reverse complement strand
TTGAGAACCAATAGGCTTGCAATTTTCCGACGTGAATGGGCGAATGGGGATCTCGTTCCGAATCGCTGTAGCGATGATGTTTGCGATGAGTTCCGGCCCAGGCAATAACCGATCCTGAAATTCCAAGCCAAGATAAGATGAGACAGAGTTTATCTATAGCTGGATAAATCGTATTTCGGTGCGAAACTGTTCGGTGAAAGTAAACAGTACCGCATAGGCCAACGTAAATGATTTGCGACACGATAATAAAAGGAATCGCTTGAGACAAAGGAACAATAAAAAATAGGCCAAAGAAAAAAAAGATATGAGCGTAAATTTGAAGTGCTAACAAGTTTTTTTTAAAATTCATCATTGTTACCATTTATCAAGATTAGGATTTTATCAACATCCTATTGGAAGTTACCAATGAAACGAAGACTTCTGCAAATTCATTTTAGATCGAAAAAGCCCCGCCTCAATCGTCGTAACGCATCGCATCTCGACTGAATCTCAGTTTGGGATAGCCGATTTTCTCAAACTGAGATCAAGAATTTGAGGGATGCTACGTATAGTAAACTGTGGAGTTTGGACTTGATTGTGAATACTATCTCTGCCAAAATTAAAGCGTGGGTAAAATTGCTTCAAATTCAAGACGTTCTTTTTTAATCGACGGTTTTTTATCGGTGTTTGGCATGCTCGTGCTGACGCAAAAAATGTCGACATTTGCATCTGACGATACTCGCTTCAGTTCTGAATACATTATCGATTTTTCGAATTTACAATGTCTTAAGAATTTGACCAATGTTGGTTTGCACGAAAATCAAATCGTTTCTGAAATCACGAATCACCTTATTGAGTCAAAATTAATTGCTCTCGAATGGTTTGAGACTTGTGCCGAAATCCAAAGACGGTATTTGAATGAGGGCCTCTTACTCAGCTCAAATAAACAGATTTCTTTTGACGCAAAGCAAATGCGATTTCTTACCTTGTGGCGCGATAAGCAGAGCTTTCTTTCTTTCTTTAAAGAGACTGAGTTTTATAAGTTGGACTATGCCTACATTTCTGCTGGGTTGATTCCTAAAATGGCGCAATCTAGTAAAGTCTTTCCAAAATCGCCAGAAGCCTATTTGCTATTGCAGAAATCCTAGAGATTGAGTTAATTAATAAGTTAATGAATCATTCTTTTGAATGTAAGTGCATTGGAAAAATATCTGCCGAACTTCTGTCTAAGTTAAAAGACCTTGCGATCTCCCAAAATTACAATCAGACTTATTCTTGGGAGCTCCAACAATCTGATTTTTTGAACGAAGATGTCGAAGAAATAAAACAAACCATTCAAGTATTGAATTCCTTCGTAAAGGTGAAATTTTTCGAGTCGGCAGCCTTCAGCTTACTTCCCAAAATGACTTATGGGCCAGAGCATAGCGATACCTGGATCACGATAGAGCCGCCTACCAACTGCAAAATTCACGTACCTGTCATTACCAACCCTCTTGTCGGCTCGATGTGGCCAGGTTACGACGTTCATAAAAAAGCCTATGTGACAACTATGCTAGAGGGGCATATATATGTCTTTAATAACGTAGCGAAGCACTCTTTGGTGAATCTCTCTCAAGAAAACCGTTACCATTTACTCATGGAGTTTAGAGAAATTGAATGTGTGGAATAGTTGCGGGTTATGACACCTCTTGTACGTTAGAGAAAATAAAAAACTCTCTATCTTCTATGAAACCTAGAGGCCCTGACTTTTCTAAGATTGAACAAGTTAATCCTTCGGTTTTTTTAGGATTTAATTTACTTGGTATCTCCGCTATTCAGACAAATTCACTGATTCAGCCCTTTTTAAATAAAAATAAATCTATTTATGCTTGTGTCAACGGCGAGATTTATAACCACAAGATTTTACGATCAGACCTTGAAAACAAAGGTTACGTATTTCAGACAGAATCTGATTGCGAAGTCGTTTTGTTTGGATTGGAATGCTACGGAAAAGATTTTTTATCTCATTTGAACGGGGAGTTTGCAATTGTTGCATATTTTCTCGACTCAAATAGCTGGTTGTGTGCCACAGATCATGTTGGCACGAAACCCCTCAAATTTTTCTTGGATGAAGACAGGTTTTTAATTGCGTCTTCAGTCTTAGCCTTAAAAGAGCTTAGTGTCCGCATAGGTTTTGATGCGGCGTCTAGTTTGTTTGCTTTTCACAATGCGTGTGTGCCGAGTGGTCGAACTTTATTTGCAGGCATTCATACGATTCCACCGGGGCATTATCTTGAGGTTAACGAAAAACTTGAAGCGCAAATCTTAAGGTACGATCAGAGTGTCACTTTTGAACGTCAACAGCGCGATGGAATTGAGGAGCTCATTCAGAGAGCCGTTCGCCTTAGAATTCCTCAGTATTTGAAACCTGCACTTGCTTTGAGTGGAGGGATTGATTCAAGTCTCATTGCTTTGTTTTTAAAAAAACAAGAGATCGCTTTTTCAAGCTACAGCATTGATTTTCCTAACTCTGAATATTCAGAACGGAGTGATATCGAATCTTTTTGCAAGAGACACGAAATCAAGACTCAGGTTGTTTCAATCTCTGATTCAGATTTGATCGATGCGTTTTCAGAATCTGTTTTGAATGCAGAAAATATTGTCATCAATCCGCACTCGGCCGGAAAGCTCATATTAAATAAATTTATCTCGCAAAAGGGTCATCGGGTCTGCTTTACTGGCGACGGCGCTGACGAGCTTTTTTGGGGATACGAGCATTTTCATACGACCGACGAGTTTCAATTTGTTCGTGATAGCAATTTCATCGGGTCGCAGTTTGCCCAGATTCTAAAACCGAAATTTAGAAATGATCTTTTGGAGAGTCAACTCTTTCGGGATTTTCAAGCCATGAACAGCGAGCCAACCGCGCAGGAGCTTTACTATCACTATTGGTTAAATGAATATGGTTTGAAAATATTGGGGGATTCTCAAGCGGCAAATCAGAGCATTGAGTACCGATATCCATTTGTAGATCTTGAACTTATCACCCAAGCAAAAACGCAGGCGATGAGTAAGAGAGATAACTTTCCGTCTAAAACTGTTTTGAGAAAAGTCATGGAAAAATGGGATCCTGAAACGGCAAATGCACCGAAACGACCGTTTACGGCTCCCCTAATAACGAAGAAATGGTTGCCGCTTTTTGAGCACTATGTTTTTTCTGATCGTTTTCGACGTCTTGAGATTTTCGATCACGCTAAGTTGAAGGAGTATGTGGGACGACTTGGCAGTGACCAGTTGAATTCAGCCTCAAGAGCAAGTTCGGTCCTTTTAAGTCAGATCTTGTCGCTCGGCATTTTAAATCAGGAGCTCTGTCATGGATGAACATGTCAAACTTGTGACTTTAGATAGCCAAAATAAGGAGGCTTTCTTAGAGGCGATAAGAGTTGAGTTGTACGCAAAGTTTAAAGTGACTAGAGATGAAGATCTGCCTGAAAACTTGTCGAATCTAAAGCCTTGGTCCCTTTTGAGAATGATTGATGAGGACATACTAGACATTTACCAGCTCGTTTATGTCGAAAATAAATTTTGGGGTAGCAGCGGAGGCATTGTCAGGATTCTAGAAGATGGGAGAAAAGTCTATCAGGCCGGATTCAGAACTTTTAGCAGATCGCATGAAAATGTACATAAGGGCCTAGGGACAAAGCCCTACATCAGTGCGTTGTGCGTTCGATTTCAAATTGAAAGGGCGAGAATTTTAGATTGTGATAAAGTGATTTTGTCCTTTAACGAAAAAAATAAGAGGCTCTTTCAGTTGGTATCGCGATATCACCACAAACGAAGCCTTATGGGCGTCAACGAATTGATGAAAGACTTTGTTCCGAGAAACGAGCCAGTTTTATTTAATGGAGTTTTACAATGGCTACTGGAAATGAATTTAACATAACTGATTCTCTTCGAGTTGAGTTATCCGAAATTTTCAATGCACAATTTGAATTGGTTGAAAGTAAGGTCCAAAAATTGTTTATGTTCGGCGGCGGAAGCTTTGCTCAGATTAAAGAATACTTTAATAAAATTTCGTTTACTGAAAATAACGTCGTTTATTCCATAGAGAATAAACCACTGATGTCTGTATTTGCATTTACCGGCAAGCGATCTCTAAAAAT
>JAYUEB010000505.1:0-4122 GCA_043739525.1 Bdellovibrionales bacterium | reverse complement strand
TTCGAATAGCTGGACTTACTGGCATCCTGGTTTCTCGGTGATACTGCGAATTCTTTAAATTGATCAATTTCGGGTTTTTGCTCCCACATGGCCGCGAGCATAGGTTGTGTTTGAGCTCGGCTGAAGAAAAATGGATAGTTCCAGGCTGTGATTTCATGAGAGAGAAGACCCTGTGAGACAATTTTTTCATGTGAAATGAGTTTTGAAATTCCGCGACCGCTCACTCGCGAATCGGGGTCGCCACGACCCACAACAACGCGTTTAATTTCTGAGTGCGCGAGTAAGTCTGCACAAGGTGGTTGATGACCAAAGTGCGAACAAGGTTCAAGGGTCACGTAAACTGTTGCACCTTTCAGAAGTTTTTTATCTGAGACTTTTATAAAAGCGGCTCGCTCGGCATGAAGTCCGCCGTAAGCTTCTGTATGGCCTCTTGAGATTTCAATTCCGTCTTTTACGATGACGCAACCAACGGCAGGGTTTGGATTGGAGAGCCCTGCCGATTTAAGAGATTCTTTAAGGGCTTCTGTCATCCAATATTCGTCGACGGACAAGTCTTCCTCAGGGAGGCCAAGAAATTGGCGGTCTCCTTTTTTTCCTATTTCGCTTAAGATTCCTCCAAAGCCAAAACCAGTCTTGAGTTTATCGACGCCGATTGAGTCTGTCATAAAAGTGCCTCTTCAAGCTTGATGTGATGACCGGTCACTCGCACTTTGGCTCTTAAATACTCGCGATTGGCTTTTTTAACAAAGACTCCTGTTGAGACGAGTTCCGTCACTTTAATACCCGAATCTTCAAGTTGGCTTGCTTTATCTGGATTGTTCGTGAGTAAGCGAATGCTCGAGTGTCCGAGGGCTGATAGCATCTGGGCGGCAACTTCGTAATTTCTAAGGTCATCGTTGAATCCAAGCATGCGATTGGATTCGTAAGTGTCGAAACCTTTGCTCTGAAGTGCGTAGGCGTCGAGTTTGTTATAGAGGCCGATGCCTCGGCCCTCTTGTCTGAGGTAAATGAGAATACCACCGTCTTTTTGAAGTTGAGTGACAGCTTCTTTAAGCTGTTCTCCGCAATCGCATTTTCCAGAAAAGAAGACATCCCCGGTTAGGCATTCCGAGTGAACTCGGACGAGAGGTACTTGGGATTTTCTTGTCGAGCCGAAGGTGATCGCAATGTGCTCGCCGGCATCGGCAAGATTTTTAAAAGTGACAAATGAGCCAACTCCTCCAACGATTGGTACATTCACTCTTTGACGGACAGTGGCTCTCGGGCTTAGGAGTTTTGACAGTTTGCTGGCTAGTTTTTTCATGGTTTCTATTTTTATCTCCATTAGTTTTGTTTCCCACAAATATCAGAGCCAGTTCAATCCGAGGAGACGCTGTGTTTGACTTAGATGTTTCCAAAATGGATACGCTATGCTATAAGCCCACCATGCTTACAAAGCTGTCTGATATTAGTTTAAGAGATCTTGAAGTTTTTGTTTTAGCCGCTAGAACGCAGTCTTTGCGTGAGGTCGCGAGACAACTCAATTTATTGCCTGCGAATACATCTAAAATTATGAAGTCTTTAGAGAGTAAGCTTGAGACTCAATTGTTTAAGCGATCGGTGAATGGGATCATTCTCACTCCTGAGGGTATTGCGGCTCTCGATACAGCTGAAAAAATTTGTGATTTATCAAAAGACTTGGCTCCAAATGCTCAAAGGCAAATAGAAGAAGTTCAAAAGCTTTGGACGATTGGTTCCATCGGGTTTCTATCCACTTATTTGTTGTCGCCGGTTGTAACGAGTATTCAAGAAACATCAAAAAAGCCGGTGCGTTTTCGACTTGTTGAGTTTACACGAAATGATTTGGTTGCTCATGGACTTAAAGGCGCATTCGAGCTCGCCCTCCACATTGGTGAGCTTGAATGGACACACGTTTGGGAATCGTATTCTGTCGGAACTCTTAAATGGAAACTCTACGCCGGCAGTAAACATAAACTACCAAGTGAGTGCACAGAAGCTGAAGTGATGAATTATCCATTTATTGTTCCCACCGATTGGGGATCTCATGGTTACGCGATTGGCGAAGATTTTTGCCCGCTCTCAGTGCGAAGACGACGAAAAGGCAACGAAGCTGCGACAGCCGAAACCGCTTTAGAAATCTGTAGACATAGTGATCAGCTGACATTTGTTCCCGAAATTTTGGCTCATAATTGGTGCCAGGTTGGTCAGATGAAAGAAATCATCGTAAACGATTGGCCGGTATTAGAAAAACAAATCTTTCTATCAGTAAAAGTCGATTCGGTGACAAAGACATTGGTTGAAGACCTGCTGAAGGCGCTGAAAAAACAGCCTGCTATGGCTTAAGAGTACCTCGTAACATTTCGCAATTCAAGGCGTCGTAAAAGCCCCTCAAATTGAAGCAGGTAGCTTTTACGACGCCTTGAATTGCGAAATGTTACGAGGTACTCTTAAGCCATGTATCCCATATCAGACCACTATGATGGCAAGAAATTTTTTAATCAGAATCCGAATTGCAGACCTGAAAAAGATCTCAAAGATGTTTTAAAATGGATGCTCAATCGCAATCAAAGAAAGTGGCCCGCTTTTAAAAAAGGCCGAGCCCAGGCTCTACTTGCGGGTTCCCTTCAATCTCATCAAACTGTCGTTACTTTTATTAATCACGCAACTGTGCTGATTCAAGTCGCAGGCGTGAATTTTTTAACGGACCCTGTTTTTTCAGATCGCGTGAGTCCGCTTTCTTGGGCGGGTCCAAAGCGCGTACGCGAGCCAGGCCTTCAGATTGCCGAACTTCCTCGAGTTGATTTTATTTTACTGAGCCACAATCATTACGATCATTTAGATCTTGCGGCGTTGAAAGAGATCGAGCAACTTTGGAGTCCCCGTATTATTTGTCCGCTCGGCAATCGAGATTTTTTCTTAAAACGAAAATTTAAAAAAGTTTCAGAATTTGATTGGTGGCAAAAATTTAGAGTCGGCCCCGATCAGTCGGTGAGTTTGACGCCTGCTCAGCATTGGTCATCAAGATCTCCATTTGATCGATGTCGCTCCTTGTGGTGTGGATTTGTGATCGAAAGTTCTAATCTTAAAATTTTCTTTTCAGGGGACACAGGATACTATTCTCACTTTACTCAAGTTTTTGAAAAATATGGAGCCATGGATATTTCGTTTTTGCCAATCGGATCTTACGATCCTCAGTGGTTCATGCAAGATCAGCATGTGAATCCACGCGAATCAGTGATCGCGCATCTCGACTTACATTCAAAGCTGAGTATCGGAATTCACTTTGGGACTTTTCAATTAACCGACGAAGGAATTCACGAGCCTTCAATAGATTTGAAAACTGCGCTCGATGAATTCAAAATATCGCACAATCAATTTTTAGTTCCAGATAACGGAGAAAGTTTTCGCTATCAAAAGTAGTGGTATCATATTTCTATTTTTTATTTTTCTAAGCTTTCAAAGTTTTGCGGAAGACGAGATTCCTATTGCATCTTCAGATCCGACTCCCGTTGAAACCGCCAAGAAACATGAAGAGAAGCAAGCGGAGTCGAGGGACGAGGGGGTCCCGATATTCTTAGATGCTTTTGAGATCTTTCCTGAAAAATGGAAGGCGATGATATTCGTAGATGTTCCTTTTTATTCCTTTTACCTTGGAACTCCGCGAGTCGATGGGGTTGCGTTTTTACCTAACTTCAATCCCGACATGGGAGTTTCTCTAGGATATATGGGATGGACTCTTAGATTCACAGAGCCATTTCAAATTTTACCCGACTACGAAAACTCAAGGCGGGGAGATTCAACGAAACAAGAATTTATCTTAAGTCTTTCGTGGCATCAATTTGCGATCGATCTTTACACCCAATACTACAAAGGTTTCTACATCAGTACGCCTGTTACAAGCATGGGAAATGGTCAGCCGCAGAGATACGCGCAACTCCCGGACACGCAAGTACACAATGTCGGGGCAAATGTTTATTACGCTCTCCACCCTGAGAATTACAGCATTGCTGCTGCTTTTTCACATAATGAATTTCAATTTAAGAGTGGAGGAAGTACCCTCTACAATCTCTACTTGAATCGGTTGGATATGAATCCAGGTTCACAGTTTATTCCAGGAACTGC